>NZ_MUOA01000083.1:0-83969 GCF_002001065.1 Pseudomonas sp. A25(2017)
GCGCGGTATCGGTCAGGTGACTGAATCGAGCACGCAACTGACCAAACGTTACCTGCCAGCGATCAGCCTGTTGCTCAACGCCGACCGTGATCTTTATCAGGCTTTCGTTGCCGAGCGCAGCCTGCTGGATGGTCATGCAAACGAGCATTTGAAAGCGCTGAGCACCAGTCATGGTGAGAATGCGAAGCAGGCTTATGACCGCGTGCAGAAATATGCCGCGATGCAGCCCGGTGCCGAGGCGCAGGCGTTGGTCAGTCAGTTCAATGACAGCTTCGGGAAGTGGATGCAGGTGTCGCGGCGGGTCCTCGAACTGTCTGTAGGCGATCCGCAGGGCGCCAGCGCCCTGAGTTTTGGTGACAGTGAGCGCCTGTTCGAAACCATGCGCGACTCAATCGACAAGCTGGGTGAGCTGGAAGACGCTGCGTCGCATCGCGAAGGCGACGCAGCGATTGAAAACGGCGAGGCAGTCGGCGTGCACCAGGGCGCGATTCTGCTGATCGGCTTGCTCGGTTGCATCCTTGTGCTTGTTGCTCTGCCGCTTGTGGTGTTGAGCCCTATGCGTCGTTTGCTGCACCGCGTCGAGCAAATTGCCGAGGGCGGCGGCGATCTGAAAGGCCGTCTCGAGGTTCGCTCGGCCGATGAGCTGGGCCAGCTCGGCAGTGCTTTCAACCGTTTCCTCGACAAGTTGCAGCCCCTGATCGCCGAAGTTGGACGGGTGACCGGGGAGGTCGATTCCGCAGCGCGTGCCATGGCCGATATGGCCGCGACGAATGACCGGTTGATCAGCAGCGAACATGCGGCGCTCGATCAGGTCAGTACCGCCGCCACCCAGATGAGTGCAGCGGTGCATGAAGTGGCGCATAACGCGGCGAACGCCTCGGGTGCCGCGCAACAGGCGAGCAGTCAGTCTCGCGACGGCGCCGAGGTGGTCAGCAGCACCATCGAGTCGATTCGCCAGTTGGCCCAGGAAGTGGAAAGCGCCTCGGGCACGATCGAGGCATTGGCCCAGGAAACTTCCAGTATTGGCGCCGTGCTCGAGGTGATCCGTGGCATTGCCGAACAGACCAACCTGTTGGCGCTGAACGCTGCCATCGAAGCCGCGCGGGCCGGTGAGCAGGGCCGTGGTTTTGCCGTGGTGGCCGATGAAGTGAGGGCACTCGCGGCGCGCACACAGGATTCGACCAAGGACATCCAGGTTCGCATCGAGCGGTTGCAGAGCGGTGTCGCCAAGGCTGTACAAGCCATGCATGTGGGCAGCAGCAAGGCCCGGGACAGTGTCGAACGAGCCGCGGGCGTCGATCAGGTGCTCAGCGGTACCGGCGGTTCGATCCAGCGGATCAACGACATGGCCGCGCAAATCGCCAGTGCATGTGAGGAACAGAGCAGCGTCACTGAGGAAATAGCCCGCAATATTTCTGACATCCGTGATCTGTCCAACGAGGCGGCATCCAATTCTGCCCAGAGCATGCAGGCCAGCCAACAGCTTTCCAGCCTGTCGAGAAACCTGGCAGAACTGACTGGCCGTTTCCGCACCTGAAGCAGGTGGTGTCGTGTCTACTGACGACCATTTGCGAGCCCTGCATCAGGACGGTTTCGTCCTGATGCCCGGTGTGTTGGATGCCCGGCAGATCGCCGACCTGCGCCATGCCATCGACCAGTTGAAGCCCCGGCATTGGGACTACAGCGGCGTCATCGATCATTACAAATGTGTGTTCAATCGCGGTCCATTCTGGCTGCCGTTCCTGGAGGTGGCCGGGGTGATCGAACTGGCCGAGGCGGCCCTGGGCGATGATTGCCATGTCATTGGCCAAACGGCCTGGCGCTGCCATCCCGGTTTCGCAGGGGCACCGTTGCACCTGGATTACCTGGCGATGGCATTGCCGCCAACGCTGTTGGACGACCCGGCTTTCGACCTGCCCATGCAGGTGTTTACCGCGCAGTTCTACCTGGATGACATCGACGCCGACTTGAGCCCGACGCAGGTGATTCCTGGCAGCCACAAGGCCGGCCGCGCGCCAGTGAAGGGCGAAACACAATGGCAAGGGCGCCCCGCGCAGCCGGTGCTGTGCCAGGCCGGCGATGTGCTGATCTTGCGCAGTGAGTTATGGCACGCCGGCAACGACAACCGCACCGTCGACCGTACGCGGTACATGCTCCAGGTGCACTACGGCCGGCGGATGGTCGCGCAGAAGTTCTCACCCTATCTGCACTGGCAGTTCAACCCTGCTGTCCTGGCGGCCGCGACACCTCGTCAGCGGCGGTTGTTGGGCGATCACCAGGAAGCTGAATACGATTGAGCCTGGCTCAGTCAGATCCACACATCATTCACCGCCGTTCGCTCATTGGTTTGTTCGCCAGTATTGAGGACGCCACGTGGTTCGATCAGCAGCAGTTTCACTTCGCGTGCGGCGCTGGGCTTGTGCTCGACACCTTTTTTGACCACGTACATTTCGCCCGGCCCTATGGTCACCGCACCGTCGGGAAAGTCGATACGCAACTCGCCCTCCAGCACGATGAAGGTTTCATCGGTGTCGGCGTGGGTGTGCCAGATGAATTCGCCTTCGAGCCGGACGATCTTGAATTGGTAGTCATTCATTTCGGCCACGACTTTCGGTGCCCATTGTTCGTGGAACAGTGCGTATTTCTGAGCGAAGTTGATGGGGGCGTAGTGGGTCATCGAGGCATGCTCCTCAGGTGGGTGGTGAGCTGTACCTTACTGTCGGAGTCTGGGTGCGTATTGGATGATCGTGCAGCTTTTTGCCGTGCGCAGCCTCTGCCTTCAGCGCAGCATTTTCAGCCAGCGTGCCGGTGAAATACCGAAGGCCTGGGTGTGCAGTCGGGTCATGTGGCTCTGATCGAAAAAACCACAGGCCAGGGCTACTTCGCTCAACGGCATGCCATGCAATACCAGGCGCCGGGCTTCGTTCAAGCGGCGCTGGGTGATGTAGCGATAGGGGCTGGTGCCGTAAAGTGCCCGGAAATCCCGGGACAGGCTCCATCGGTCCCTGCCGCTGGCCTGCACCAGGTCGTCCAGTGTGATCGCCTTGTGGAGGGCATCATGGATGAACAGGCGGGCACGCTCCGCCGCCGGGTAGTCGATCAGCCGCCGTCCACGCCGGCTGCCGGCTGCGATGTCGAGTGCCTGGGCCACATCGTAGATGGCGTCCTCTTCCTCCAGCGGATCGAGGGGATGATCCAGGCCTTTCAGGAGCCGACGGGTGGCGATGTTGAGGCGCGGGTCGCTGGATAATCCTCCTTCGATGAAGGGCAATGGCTTGCCGCCCAGCACTTGCTGGATCAACGACGGTTCTATGTAGAGCATCCGGTAGCGAAAACCCTCGCTCGTCCCGGCTTCGCCGTCGTGCACCTCGTCCGGGTGCAGGACGACGGTGCCGCCGGGCTGGCTGTGGCGTTTGCTGTGGCGATAGTTGAAGCTCTGCACGCCGGAAAGTGTGATTCCGATGGCGTAGGTGTCGTGGCGATGGGTGGTGTAGCCATGCCCGCTGAAATAGGCCTCGATGCGTTCCATTTTCCTCGATTCGGGCGCCCGTACCAGCCAGTCGCGATTATGGATTGATCGAGTCATTGCACCAGCCTCCTGCTTTTGTCCGCATACCCTACCTGCCGGATGACCTTCGTCACAGCAAAAAAGCTGAACCTGTGCTGGAGATTGCTCCCGCAAGGCTGCGCCCATAGACGCTGTGTAGGAGCTGTCGAGTGCAACGAGGCTGCGATCTTTTCCCTGACACTTGAATCTCAGGCGAAAGATCAAGATCAAGAGATCGCAGGCTTCGCCAGCTCCTACAGAGCCTACGCGGCGCTGTTAGATCTCCTTCACAGGCGTTTCACCCTGGACATTCTTGATCAGCCCGATGACGTGAAGGCAGTCACTCTTGTTCACATAGGATTCGCCGCTGGCGATCGTTTCGTGGTTGCCGGCTCTCAAGCGCCAGCGCCATTGGCCTTTTCCGGTGCTGGGGGTGCCTCGGGTCTGTCGATAGATTTCAAAATACATCGGTTCGCTCCCTGCGATTCATTCAGTCAAGACATGCGTTGGACATGTGGCTGCCAGCCTAGCCAAGTGGGAGGTTTTGGCTATGGGAAATTCGTTTCCAATGGTTATCGAATATTGCTGGCATGAGAACACGCGATCGGGAAGTGAGCCTTTTTGCGCATAGACGCGCAACCCTTGGCGTTTCTACACTGCAGCCAATCAAGGGATCGAGGGCAGTGAATGAACCGCAACGAATTGCGCAAGGCCGACATCAACCTGATGGTGGTTTTCGAAACGCTGATGCTTGAGCGTAACGTGACGCGGGTGGCGGAAAAACTGTTCCTGGGCCAACCGACCATCAGCTCGGCCCTCAATCGTTTGCGCAAGATGTTCAACGACCCGCTGTTCATTCGCGTCGGCCACCGCATGGAGCCGACGGCCCGGGCCGAGGAAATCATCCGGCATCTATCACCGGCGCTCGATTCGCTGTCGGTGGCTTTGAGCCTGACCCACGATTTCGACCCCGCCAGCAGCACCATGACGTTTCGCATCGGCCTGTCGGACGACGTCGAGTTCGGCCTGTTGCCGCCCCTGTTGAGCAGCCTGCGGCAAGAGGCGCCGCAAATCGTGTTCGTGGTGCAGCACGTCGATTACTGGCGCATCCCCGATTTGCTGGCATCGGGCGACATCACCGTGGGTATCAGCCAGACGCGCGGTCTGCCGGCCAACGCCAAGCGCAAATTGTTGCGACACATCCAGCCCCGCGTGTTGCGCGCCGATGCATCGGACACACCACTGACCCTGGACGAGTACTGCGCCCGGCCTCATGTGCTGGTGTCCCATACCGCGAGCGTCGCCGGGTTTGCCGATGAATGGCTGGCCGAGATCGGACGCACGCGCCAGGTCGTGCTGTCGGTGCCGCAATACAGCGCATTGCCGGCGTTGCTGGCCGGCACTGACCTGATCGCCAGCCTGCCGGACTATACCGCCGTCGCCATGGCCGCCTCGGGCCAACTGTTCAACGAACCCTTTCCTTTCAAGACCCCGACCCTGGATTTGTCCATGGTCTGGCTGAGCCATGTCGACAGTGACCCGGCCGAACGCTGGTTGCGGTCGCGGCTGGAGGCGTTCATGGGCGAGCACGTTGTCTCGGCGCAACCTTGAGCCCGTGAAACGACGAAACAAAACCTGCCCCAAAGAATAAAGTCGAGGTAAGGTTGTGGCGGCTGAAACCACCTCGTCATATTTTCGAATCGGAGTCGAACACATGCCTCACCTGCACATGGAGTACACCGCCAACCTGCCCGAGCTGAAGGCCGATGTCGCACTGTTGCGCCTGAACAATGCGCTGGTGGCCTCCGGTCAATTCGCCGCCGAGCTGGACATCAAGAGCCGTGCCGTGAAGCTCGAGACTTTCCGGGTGGGCACGGGGCTGGGCGAACGGGGCTTCGTGCACGTGAAGCTGGCCTTGCTGAGCGGCCGTTCGCCGGAAATCAAGAAACAACTGGCCGATAACCTGCTGGCCGTGATCCAGGAACTGGGGCCATGGCCGGCCGACGTTAGCGTGCAACTGTGCGTGGAAATCCTCGACATCGATCGAGGCCCGTATGCCAAGGCCTTGATCGGTCAATGACGATCAGGTGTCGCGGACGGTGCAGGCCTTGATGATCTGTTCGCGTAGCCAGGCGTTGGCACTGTCCTGATCGACGGCCAGGCTCCACTGCATGTTCAAGGTAAACCCCGGCAGGCCCTGGGGCACTTCGTGGTGATTGAAAATCGCCTCGTTGGCCAGCAGTTTCTGGATGCGGCGGGGCAGGGTGAGGATGAAGTCGGTGCCGGTGATCATTTTCAGTGCGGCGCCGTAGCTATTGGCGCGAGCGGCAATCTGGCGTTGATGCGCCTGCTGCGACAGCCAACCGTCCACCATGTTGGTCGCTGACGTCCAAGGCGTCGGAAACACGTGTCGGCGCCGTACGAAAGACTGAAGGCTCAGTTGCGGCTCAAGTGGCGTCGCCCGTTTATCCACGACACAAACCAGGTCCTCCTCCAGCAACTGCCGGGATTTGAAATCGGTATGGTTGCTGTGGAAGTTCGGGCCGAAGCAGATCACCAGGTCGAGGCTGCCGTCGCGTAATTCTTCGGCGGGAATGTCGGCTTCGAGCTTGTGCACGTTCACCGCCACCGGCAGATTGGCATAATCGAAGCCTCGCAGCAGTGGCGGCAGGATCAGTTGTTCGAAATATTCCGGTGCGCAAATATTGAAGGTAATGGCTTGCCGCGTCGGATCAAAAGTTGGTGTTCCGGCATGGCACAGGTTGATGCTTTGTAAAATGGCGCGCACGTGATCGTACATGCCCTCGGCCTTATAGGTGGGGCGCATGCCGGTGCGGGTGTTGATGAATAGCTCGTCTTCGAAACAGGTTCGCAGTTTCTTGAGGCAATAACTGACGGTTGACTGACTGACGCACAATGCCTCGGACACGCCGGTGACACTGCTTTGCTCGTACACGGCGCTAAACACCATGAGGTCTTGCATGTCGAGCTTTCTGAGGGAGTTACTGTTCAGCATCCGTTCTGTCTCTCGCTGTGCTCCTTGCGCGGATTTTGCGCAAACCAGGCTGACGATCCTAACGGAACGAACGTGCCAAGAGAATGCCAGGCAGGCGCTTTCATGGTCGGGAACGGGACAGATAATGTAGGGAACACGACGTGTCGATCAACGACTGTTTGGTTTATCTATGTTTAGTTCGCTGCGATCCAAGCTCCATCAAATCCAGGTTTAACCTCCCAGGGGGTCGTGGGACGCTTGCCCGATGTGTTTCCTGTGATGCGCTCATGGACGGTTGGCCCCTGGCATTCCAATACCCTTCATCTGCCGCGGTCGATCCGGTCGGCAGGTTTACGCCTGCCATGGCCCCAACCCTCAGTGCGTTGCCCTCCGAGCTGGCCTTCTGGGCGCTCTGGCATTGCCGTCACGCCCGTCCTCCAGATATTCGTATTACCTGTTGATCACTCACGGTGCTCGCGCAATGGCGAGCACAGACTGACGGCGCCTTGTCGCCCGTCCGACATGGAAATACGAGCCTTCTCATGAGCCTTGCCAAGATTTCTTTCGCACCCGTGCAACACGCCGAGGCGTTCCTTGCCCAGAACCCCGATATCGAACTGTTCGAACTGTTCATCCTCGACAACAACGGTGTGCCCCGGGGCAAGTTGTTGCATCGGGACGAGCTGCTGGCGGTCTTCGAAAGTGGTCGGCCACTGCCCAGTACAATTCTCGGGCTGACCGTCAATGGCGATGATGTGGAAAATTCCGGACTGGTGTGGGACGTCGGTGACATCGATTGCCGTGCCTATCCCCTCAGCGGCAGCTTGCAGCGCATGCCGTGGCGATTGATGCCCACGGCCGCCGTGCAGGTCAGCATGCATCCCCAGGAGGGCATGCCGGCGACCATCGCCGATCCACGTTATCTGCTCAGCCAGGTGATCGAGGCCTTGCAGGCCGACGGTTATTACCCGGTGATGGCGGCGGAGCTGGAGTTCTATCTGCTGGACGCGCAACGCGACAGCCACGGCCGGCCACAGCCGGCGCGGGACGCCGACGGTGGCCGACCGCGTGCCACCCAGGTCTACGGTTTGCGCGAGCTGGAGCAGATCGAGCCGTTCCTGGCCGACTTGTACGCTGCGTGCAAGCTGCAAGGCATTCCGGCCCGGACCGCCATTTCCGAATACGCACCGGGGCAAGTGGAGATCACCCTTGAACACCGCAGCGATGCCTTGCAAGCCATGGATGAAGCGGTGCGCTACAAGCGACTGGTCAAGGGTGTGGCCCACAAGCACGGCATGCAGGCGTGCTTCATGGCCAAGCCGTTCGATCACTTGGCGGGCTCTGGCATGCACATGCATGTCAGCCTGGCGGACCGCGATGGCCACAACCTGTTTGCCAGTGAAGCCGCCGACGGCACGCCGCTGTTGCGCCAGGCAGTGGGTGGGATGCTCGACACCTTGCTCGATTCGCTGTTGATGTTTTGTCCGAACGCCAACTCCTACCGGCGATTCCAAAGCAACAGCTACGCACCGCTGGCGGCGACCTGGGGCGTGGACAACCGTACCGTGAGCCTGAGGGTGCCCGGCGGTCCGGCGTTCTCGCGCCACATCGAGCATCGTATCTGCGGCGCTGATGCCAACCCTTACCTGGCGGCGGCGGCGATATTGGCCGGCATTCATCGCGGTATCCGTGAACAGTGCGATCCCGGGAAACCTGTCGAAGGCAACGGCTACGCCCAAGCGACCGAGTTGCTGCCCACTGACTGGCTCACCACCCTGCGTACCCTTGAGGCATCGGCCTGGGCGCGAGAAGCGTTTGGCGATGAGTTTCTTGGCGTTTATCTGGCGGTCAAGCGCGCCGAGTACCGTCAATTCATGGGGGAAGTCGGGGAGCAGGATTGGCGCTGGTATCTGAATCAAGCTTGAAACCGGCTGGCGGCGGTTTTTTTAAATAATTATTTAGTGGCAACTTTTTCACGAAAAATTGATGGTGGGCTACCTAAAGTTTGTGTTGCCGTAGGGAACGATCTTTTCACACGTTTCCTGCGGCCCTTCTTTTTTAAAAAGCAACTTTCAGGAAACCGTCAATCATCATGCTGACTATTAAAGCCGTGCGCCCCGAGTGGGTGACGCTGGCCGCCAGTGCCTTTTTATTAGTGGGCTTCAACATCGTGCTCTGGCAACACTTGCTGGCGATCACCACGGCTGACGCGCAGGGTCTACTGATGTGCGTGGCGTTTGGCCTGATGATTTTCTGCGCGTTCAACCTGGTGCTGACGCTCGTGGCTTTCCGTTCGCTGCTCAAGCCCGTGCTGATGCTGTTGTTCCTGATCAGCGCTGGCGTGGCGTATTTCATGGCTCAATACGGCGTATTGATCGACGCTGGCATGTTGCGCAACTTTGCTGAAACCAATGCTACGGAAGTTCGTGATCTGTTGTCGTTGAAGTTATTTGTTTATATCGGGTTGTTGGGTGCCTTGCCTTGCTGGTTATTGTTCAAGACACCGATCAACTACCGTCGCTGGCCCAAAGAATTATTAAGTAAGTTGTTGGTCGGCGTGGCCTCGGCGGCAGTGATTGGTATGGTCGCCTTGGTCAACTACCAAGGCCTGTCTTCATTGTTTCGCAACCACCACGAGTTGCGCTTGATGGTCGTGCCGAGCAACTACATCGGTGCGTCGCTCGGCTATTTGCGTGAGCAGATCGCGTCGGCCAAGCAGCCGTTTATCACACTGGGCGAGGACGCGAGTCGCAACCCCGCCTGGCAAACCCACGGACGCAAATCCCTGACCGTACTGGTGGTGGGCGAGAGTGCCCGGGCCGAGAACTTCGGCATCCTTGGTTATAACCGCGATACCACGCCGACACTGGACAAAGAGGCCGGCCTGATCGCCTTCACCGACGTGCATTCCTGCGGCACTGAAACCGCCGTGTCGGTGCCCTGCATGTTTTCCAACATGGGGCGCAAGAACTACGACGCCAGCATGGCCAGGAATGAAGAGGGTTTGCTGGATGTGCTCAAGCGCGCCGGGCTGGAGGTGATCTGGCGGGACAACCAGTCCGGCTGCAAGGGCACCTGTGATCGGGTCACGCTGCAGGATGTCAGCAATCTCAAGGATCCGGCCCTGTGTGCCAACAGTGAGTGCCGCGACGAGATCCTGCTCCAGGGGCTGCAGCATTTCATCGACACGCTCGACAAGGACACCGTGCTGGTGCTGCACCAGATGGGCAGCCACGGGCCGGAATACTTCAAGCGCTATCCCAAGGAATACGAGCATTTCACCCCGGTGTGCGAAAGCAACGCGTTGAACAATTGCAGCCGCGAGAGCATCGTCAACGGCTACGACAACACGCTGGTGTACACCGATCATGTGCTGTCGACCCTGATCGATCTGCTGCGGGCCAACCAGGACAAGGTCGACACGGCCATGCTGTATCTGTCGGACCATGGCGAGTCCCTGGGCGAATACAACCTGTTTCTCCATGGCACGCCCTACATGCTCGCCCCGGAGCAACAGAAACACGTGGCGATGCTGGCCTGGTTTTCCGACAGCTATCAGAAGTCTTTCTCGGTTGACACCCATTGCCTGCAACTGAGCCGGGAAAAGCCCTTGAGCCAGGACAACCTGTTTCACTCGATGCTCGGGCTGCTGGAAGTCAACAGCCACGTCTACAACCGGGACCTGGACTTGTTCGCCAACTGTCGCGGCGCGGTGATTGACGGTGTCCTGGCGCGGGAGTGATGGCGTGGACCTTTTTTTCACGCGAGGTTGGTTAACCTGTCATCCCATCTTTACCAAGAGCCGTTGGTATGTCCGGGCTACCCCCATCCGCCGTCGAGCTTGAGTTCGCCAGGCAGCATGATCAGGAACATGCGCAGGTCTGCTGCCGGCCGGCGCCTCGACGCTTGCGCCTAGCGTTCTGGCGCGACGAGCAAATGGTGCGCAACGCCCTGAAGGTGGCGGGTGAGCCCGGGTTGGTGCTGGATGTGGCCTGTGGGGCGGGGCGGTTCTGGCCGGTGCTGGCCGAGCATGCGAACCGGGTGATCCTGGCGGCGGACCCGTCGCCGGACATGCTCGAACATGCGCTCACCCACCATGGCGGCGCGTGGCTTCAACGGGTCAAGACTTTCCCAAGTTCGGCGTTCACGATCGGGCTGTCGGCGAACGCGGTGGATTGTATTTTCTGTTTGCAACTGTTTCGCCACGTCAGCGCCAGCGAGCATCGCCTGGCGTTGTTGCGTGAGTTCCATCGGGTCAGTCGCGACACGGTGATCGTTTCGGTGCATATCGAAGGACGCCTCAAGATCGGCCAGGCGCCGCAACGAAGCCTGGCCGACAAGGCCGATGTCGAAGCCGAGTTTCGCCAGGCCGGTTTCAGCATACTGTGGTATCAGGATTTCCTGCCCGGTTTTGCGCTGACGCGTGTTTATGTATTACGTAAGACCGGTTAAGTCCTGATGTAGGACTATTCTTGCTTTTTCGTAGGCGATTTCTCTTAGGCTACTGCTCTATGGATGCTCGCAATCGCCGGCGGCGATATATACTGCGCGCCATTCTTCAAGGGAGAGCCGTGTGGCCATCGATATTCACTGGATTCGCGACAACGATAGCCTCGGTCAGTTTTGCGCCGAGTGGCAGCAGTTGCCATTCGTCGCCCTCGACACCGAATTCATGCGGGTCGACACCTTTTACCCTATTGCTGGTTTATTGCAGATCGGCGACGGCAAGCGTGCCTACCTGATCGACCCCTTGACCATCGACAATTGGCAACCCTTGGCCGCACTGCTGGAAAACCCGGCGGTGCTCAAGGTGTTGCACGCCTGCAGCGAAGACCTTGAAGTGCTGTTGCGCCTGACTGGCAGCCTGCCTGCGCCGCTGTTCGATACTCAACTGGCCGCCGCCTACCTGAACCTGGGTTTCTCCATGGGCTATTCGCGGCTGGTGCAGGAAGTGCTGGGTATCGAGTTGCCCAAGGGCGAGACTCGTTCCGACTGGCTGCAACGGCCCCTGTCCGAGACACAGATCAGCTACGCGGCAGAGGATGCCGTGCACCTGGCAGAAGTTTTCGTACTGCTGCGCCCGAAGCTTTCCGATGAAAAATACCGCTGGGTCCTGGAGGACGGCGCCGAACTGGTGGCCAACCTGCGTCGCGAAGTCGACCCGTACGAGGTTTACCGCGAGGCCAAGCTCGCCTGGAAACTGTCCCGCGCCCAATTGGCCGTGCTGCGCGAGCTGTGCGCCTGGCGCGAACACGAGGCGCGGGCCCGTGACCTGCCGCGCAATCGCATCATCCGCGAGCATTCGCTGTGGCCCCTGGCCCGCACCCAGCCGGATAACCTCGGCGCGCTGGCGAAGATCGAAGACATGCACCCGCGCACCGTGCGCCAGGACGGCCAGTTTCTGCTGGACCTGATCCAGCGCGCGGCGAGCGTGCCGCCCGAGCAATGGCCGCCGGCGGTGGCCGAGCCGTTGCCCATCGAGGCCGCGGCCCTGGTCAAGCGTCTGCGGGCGCTGGGGCAGGCAGAAGCCGAGCGCCTGGAAATTGCCCCGGAGCTGATGCTGCGCAAGAAAACCCTCGAAGCGCTGATCAAGAGCGGCTTCCCCGAGGGCCCTTACCAATTGCCTGATTCGCTGCGTGGCTGGCGCCGCGAGTTGATGGGCCAGGCGCTGCTCGACAGCCTGGCCACTGTAGGAGAACAGCCTTGAAACGTATCTGCTCCATCTACCGAAGCTCGAAGAAAAACGAGATGTACCTGTATGTGCTCAAGAGCGATGCCTTGGAGCGTGTACCTGAGCCGTTGATGGCCGCCTTTGGCAAGGCGATTCATGCCTTCGACCTGGTGCTGAGCCCCGAGCGGGCGCTGTCCCGGGAAGACATCAACAAAGTGCTGGAAAACCTCGACACCCAGGGCTATCACTTGCAAATGCCGCCGGCCGAAGATGAGTACATCGAGCATTTGCCTGAAGAGTTGCTACGCCGCAACGACCCGATCTGACGATTCCCTGGGCCCCCTGTCCTGGGGGCTCTTGAAACACACTGGAATAGTTTATTGGCGATGACCGCCTGGATGGAGCGACACTCTGTCGGCGGTTGTCCGCACTGTTTTTGAAAGGTTTGATTCATGCGCGTTCTGATTGCCGAACACGACCACCCGGTGTACGCCCAGCTTTTGCGTCAGGCGGCACCCGATATTGAAGTGCTGACCAGCGGCGACTCCGCCGAACTGTCGCGACTGGCCACCGATTGCCCGGTCTGGCTCGGCCAGCCTGATCTGCTGGCCACCCTGTTGCGTCAAGGCCATAGACCCAGCTGGCTGCAATCGACCTGGGCGGGCATCACGCCGTTGCTGGCCGAGGGCTTGACGCGCAATTACCGCCTGACCCGCGCGGTGGGCATTTTCGGCCAGGTGATGGCCGAGTACGTGCTGACCTACATGCTCGGCCATGAGCGTGAGGTGCTGGCACGCTTGGTCAGCCAGGTCGAGCGCAAGTGGGACAACCGCCAGGGGCAAGGCCTGGCCGGGCGCAAGGTGTTGATCGTCGGGACCGGTGACATTGGCCAGCGTGTGGCGCAGTTCCTCGTGCCATTTGGTGTGCAGCTGTATGGCGTTGCCCGCGAGGCGCGGGCGTTGGCGCCGTTCCTCGAGGTCGGGGCGCTGAAGGATCTGCCGCGCCTGGTGGGCGAGGCGGATTACGTGATCAATTTGCTGCCCAACACCCCCGATACCCATGATGTGTACGACGCGGCGCTGTTCAAGCAATTCAAGCCGACCGGGTTGTTCATCAACGTCGGTCGCGGCGTAGCGGTGGTGGATGCGGACCTGGTGCAGGCCCTTAAGGACGGGCACCTGGCCGGTGCGGTGATCGACGTCTGCCGCCAGGAGCCGCTGCCGCAGCGCCACCCCTTCTGGACCGCCTGGGGCCTGCTGCTGACCGGCCACAGCTCGGCACCGACCTCGCCACCGATGATGGTGCAGCTGTTCCTGGAAAACCTGCGGGCCTACCAGGCGGGCGAAGCACTGCGCGGGGAAGTGGATTTCAGCCGGGGTTACTGAAGCTAACCCCTATCGAACTGTGGGAGCGGGCTTGCTCGCGAAGGCGGCGTTTCAGCCAACATAATCGTTAACTGACACACCGCTTTCGCGAGCAAGCCCGCTCCCACAGGGGAATCTTCAGTGGTTGGGTTACAGGCTGAAATCGCCTTCTGCCACCAGTTCGCTCAACGGCCGGCGCGGGCTTGGGGTTTCGCGGGCCTGGAGGTACTCGGCCAGTGTCGATTTGTCCCCCAGCTTGCCAATCGCCACGGCGGCGTGCAGGGCGTAGCCTTCCGGGATCTTCAGTTCCTTGCGGGTCAATTCCTGGTCGAAACCGGCCATGCCGTGGGTATGCCAGCCGCTGAGGCTGGCTTGCAGCGCCAGGTGGCCCCAGGCCGCACCCGTATCGAAGGTGTGGGACTGCGCTGGGGTTTCTTCGGTGGCGCCGGGCACGGCGAAGGTGGTTTTCGAAACAATGATCACCAGTGCCGAGGCGTGTTGGGCCCAGCCGCGGTTGAATTCATTGAGCAGGCCCAGGAAACGCTCCCAATTCGGCGTGTCGCGGCGCGCATACAGAAAACGCCACGGCTGGGAGTTGTACGCCGACGGCGCCCAGCGTGCAGCTTCGAAGAAGCCCAGCAGGGTTTCTTCGGCAAGGGTCTCGCCGGTAAAGGCACGGGGCGACCAGCGCTCGATGAATTGAGGGTGAATCGCGTAATCGGCAATGCGGGGATTGGCACTCATGGGCTTACCTGGCTGGGGTTTGGAAAGTCAATGAAACAACCTACGTCCCGCTGCCCGGCCTGACAAGCCCCGGCCTACCGACAGTCGCCAATGCTTGGCCTGAAGAGGCCCGGGCACTAGACTGTCGGCCTTTTCACCACCTGATGTTGATGCTTGAGCCATGGCCGCCAAAGTCGAACCGTTCTGGAAACGCAAAACCCTCGATCAGCTCGACCTGCAGGAGTGGGAATCGCTGTGCGATGGCTGTGGCCTGTGCTGCCTGCAAAAGCTCGAAGACGAAGACGACAACAGCGTCTACTACACACGTATCGCCTGCAAACTGCTGGACCTGAAAACCTGCCAGTGCACCGACTATCCCAACCGCCGCGACTTTGTCCCCGATTGCATCCAGCTCACGCCGGGCAAGGCCGATGAGTTCAAGTGGCTGCCGCCGACATGCGGTTATCGGCTGGTCAGCGAGGGTAAGGACTTGCCGTTGTGGCACCACTTGGTCTGCGGTGATCGCGATGCCGTGCACCACGAACGTATTTCCCAGTCCGGGCGCATGCTGGCCGAAGGCAGCGTGCCGGAAGACGATTGGGAAGATCATCTGATTTTCCGCGCCGGCTGAACCGCCGGGCGGCGCACCACCAGGGAGACCCCATGGCTGCAGGATTGAAACGGATGCTGGCGGCCGGGCTGCTGGCGGTGTGCGCGCCGCTGTGGGCGGCGCAGAAAGTCGATCTGGACTATCACGTGCACCTGTTGCCCCAGAGCGATCAGGCCGAGGTGCGCCTGACCCTGGCCCGTGGTTCTGCGGTGCGCAGCCTGGATTTCGACCTCGGCGACGGCAGTCGCTACAGCGATTTCAAGGCCGACGGTCAATGGCAACTCACTCCCGGCAAGGAGGCGCGAGGTGTCTGGCGCCCGGCCGCCGACAAGGCCAGCCTGAGCTACCGCGTACGCATCAGCCATGCGCGCAAGAACGCCACCTTCGAAACCCGCATGACCCCGACGTGGGCGTTGCTGCGCGGTGACGACCTGGTGCCGTCGGCCACGCTCGACCAGCAGGACGGCGTCGAACTGGTGGCCCGTCTTGAAGTTGAATTGCCCGACGGCTGGAAAAGCATCGAGACCCCCTGGCCGCGCATCGGCAAGCAACGCTTTCGCATCGACAATCCCTCGCGCCTGTTCGACCGCCCCACGGGCTGGATGCTCGCCGGCAAACTGGGCAGCCGCCGCACCCGCCTGGGCGAAACCGAGGTGACGGTGGCCTCGCCCCAGGGCCAGGGCATGCGCCGGATGGATGTGCTGACGCTGCTGACATTCGTCTGGCCGCAGGTACAGGCACTGGTGCCGCGCCATCCGGCCAAGTTGCTGATTGTCGGCGCCGGTGACCCGTTGTGGCGTGGCGCCGAGGCCGGTCATGACTCGATCTACCTGCACAGCCGTCCGCCGCTGGTCAGCGAGCGGGGCAGTAGCCCGTTGTTGCGGGAGTTGGTGCAGGCGCTGGCCCGGGTCAATGATCATGATCGCAGCGACTGGATCAGCGAGGGGCTGACCGAGTACTACGCCATCGAACTGCTGCGCCGCGCCGGCGGCCTGAGTGATGAGCGCTATCAGACCTTGAACGACCGGCTCGCCCGCGACAGCAAGGGCATCACCACCTTGCGCGGCGAACAGATCAGCTCGGCGGCGGTGGCCAAGGCGGTGTTGCTGTTGCAGGAGCTGGACCGCGAGATTCGCCTGAAAACCCGTAACAAGCGTTCGCTGGATGATGTGTTGCAGGCGGCGATGCGACTGGAGACAGTGGATACCGAGGAGTTTGTGCAACTCAGTGAAAGTGTCCTGGGTGGGAGCTCTACTGTGCTGGATAGCCGGTTACTTCAGTAATACCGCTATCGCGGGCAAGCCTTGCTCCCACAGGTATTGCATCGTATCTGTGGGAGCAAGGCTTGCCCGCGATGAGGCCATCAGCGGCACTGCAAAAATCAGAGCCCAACTTTGGGCGAATCCAACGAATCATTCCCCGTCACCGTAGCCGTGCCAGTCGCCGCCTCGGCATTGGCTTTCAAGCGGCTCAGTTCGTCACCGGCCTGTTCGATGCGGGCGCGGGCGCTGTTCAGGTTCTGGCGATTCTTTTCCAGCAGGCTCTTGGCCGAACAATGCCCGGTGATCCCCCGTGCCAGCGCCATGCCGCCGATCGCCAGTTGAGCCAGGCCGACCACACCGCCACGGCGCAAACCCTTGCCCATCATCAGCACACCGCCGGCCAGTGAGCCAATGCGTTCCCAACCCTGCACGTTTTGTGGTGGATGGGATTGGAAAGGGGTGGTCTCAATCGGCTCGAACGGATTGTTATCGCTCATGATCTGTCTCCAGTGTGGGGATTGGTATAAAGCTGACTGCCCGAGCGCTTGCCTTGTTCAATCCAATTGCGCACCGATCAGCGGAATTGCGGCCCTGAGCGGGTGTTGTTGCCTTTGGCCATGCGGTCATACAGCACGACGTTGACGGTGGCGGCCAGGTTCATGCAACCGGTGGTGGGGATGTACACCACGTCCTCACACCAGTCGCGAATGTCCTTGTCGAGCGAGCCGTCTTCCGGGCCGAAGATATACAGCGCCCGGTCCGGGTGGGTGTATTCGGGCAGCGGGCGAGCACCTTCCACCAGTTCCACGGCCACCGGCACACAGCCCAGGGGCAGGATTTTCTTCAGGTCGTCGATACCGATCAGCGGGATGTCGTAGTGGACTTTCTTGGTGTCGGTGACGAAGTCGGCGGCACGCTCATAGCGCTTGCCGGTGTAGAACACCGACGCCACGCCGTAGCAGCCGGCGGCACGCATGACCGAACCGACGTTTTCCGGTGACTTGGGGTTGAACAGACCGATGCAGCTATAGCGTTTGTTGGCCACGGGCGGGGTGCCTTTGGGGAAAAGGCGCGATTATACGGGGAATGGGGGAGGGTGGTCAGGTTCGAGATGTGTGGTTCACACAAACCTGTGAGAGCAAAGCTTGCTCGCGAAATAGGCGCCCCGGTTTCTGAAAGACCGCATCGGCTTCATCGCGGGCAAGCCTTGCTCCCACAAAGCAGGGCTCGTCACTATGGCTGGATTACTCGTCTTTCTTCATCAACCCGGCCAGTGCGGCGAAGGGGTTGTGGGTCGCCTTGGCGATTTTCGGGGTGCTCAGGGAGCCGTCGCCGAAATATTGCTGGTCGGTGTAACGCGAGTGTTCGTTGTCGTGGCAGTACAGGCACAGCAGTTCCCAGTTGGAACCGTCCTGCGGGTTGTTGTCGTGGTTGTGGTCGCGGTGGTGAACGGTCAGTTCGCTCAGGCGCTTGCCGGAAAACTCACGGGCGCAGCGGCCACAGACATGGGGGTACATTTTCAGGGCTTTGTCGCGGTAGCCCATCTCCCGGTCGCGCTGGGCATCGGCGAGGATGCGGTCCAGCTTGGCGGTGTTGGACGGTGGCGTTGACGAACTCATGGGTTCACCTTTGTAAAAAAGACTGATGACGGTTGGGCACAGTTTAGCTCAGCCCTTGAGCTTCTCGGCAATCCAGATGGTGTGGCGGGTGCCTTTGTTGCCATGGGCGAACACTTGCACCTCTTCGGCCTTGAAGCCGGCCTTCTTCAGTTTGTCGGAAAACTGCCGGTCAGCGCTGGCCGACCACACCGCCAGCACACCCTTGGGCCGCAGGGCCTTGGCGCAGGCGGCCAGGCCTCCAGCCGAATACAGCCAACTGTTGGCTTTCTGGGTCAGGCCTTCCGGGCCGTTGTCGACATCGAGCATGATCGCGTCGAAACCCTGGGGTTCGGCTTGCAGCACCTTGGCCACGTCTTCCATGCGGATCACCGTGCGTGGGTCCGCCAGCGGTCGCCCGGCCTTTTCACCCAATGGGCCACGGTTCCACTCCACCACGCCGGGCACCAGTTCAGCCACCACCACTTCGGCGGTCTTGCCCAGGTGCTTGAGGGCCGAGGCGAGGGTGAACCCCATGCCAAGGCCGCCGATCAGCACACGCGAGCCAGGACGACCGGCCACCTTGCGGCAGGGAATCTCTGCCAGGGCATCTTCGGAACCGTGCATGCGGGTGTTCATCAACTGCCCGCCGTCACCGCCCTGGATCTTGATGACGAAGTCTTCGCCGTACTCGAACAGGCACAGGGCACCGCCGTTATCAGGGATGGGCGTGGTGTCGAGCAGAACGAAACGTTTCATGGAAATCTCGTAGGAGGGCAGACCGGCGCGGTAACGACTAGCCTTAAAGCAGACAATAGCCACGGAGCCATTGATGAAGTGCATCATTCTAACGGCCATTGCCCTGACGGCGCTCTCAATAAGTTGCGCCCAGGCTCAACAACCGACGATTCCGGTCAACCCGCCGAGCATCCCCGGGTCGCCTGGCACCGCCACTCCCATGCCCTACCCGCCGGTCACGCCCAACGGTGTGCCCAAGGCTGGCACCGGAAGCGGTGGGCCGCCCTTGCTGCCACCGATCGAAATGCCCAAGCCGCCCAAGGACCAGCCGATACCGGGCATGGAACCGAAGCCTGTGAAGGCCAAGTCGCCGGGGGGGTAGATCTGAAGCCGTTCGATGAAACAACTGAATGGTAAAAACCTGTGGGTTCGGGCATTGCGGTGGACTCTGTGGGAGCAAAGCTTGCTCGCGATGACGTCGGCATATGCAACACCGCTATCGCGAGCAAGCTTTGCTCCCACAGGCTTGCTCCCACAGGCTTGCTCCCACAGGCTTGCTCCCACAGGCTTGCTCCCACAGGCTTGCTCCCACAGGCTTGCTCCCACAGGCTTGCTCCCACAGGCTTGCTCCCACAGGCTTGCTCCCACAGGTTCTGTGTTTCAACTGACAGAGGGGGTCAGACCTGCTGCGACAACAACTGCCCATCGGCCATGCGCAAGCGCTTGGACAGGGAGACGGCGAGGGCGCGGATGATCTTGGCGGCGATCTTCGGGGCGTCGTTGAGCATTTTCTCCAGGGAGTCTTTGCCCAGGTTCAGCAACTGGCAATCGCTGGCGGCGATGCAACTGGCCGAGCGCCGTTCGCCGTCGAGCACAGCCATTTCGCCGAATGCCCGGCCGCTGCGCAGCGTGGCGATGGTCACGGGTTGGCCGTCGGGGCCGGTTTTCTGCACGGCCACCTGGCCGGTGTGGATGATGCACATGAAGCTGCCGGCATCGCCCTCGCGGAAAATCGCTTCGCCCTCGGCGATGGCGCTGATGCTGAAATAGCCCGATGCCGCGGCGAAGTCGACGGGTAGCAACTGGTCGAACAGGCCGCAGTCCATCAGCCAGTCGCGGATTTCTTTGTTCAGTAAGGTCGGTTCTGACATGTTGGCACGGTCTTTTTCTTGTGTTTGTTGCAGGTTCAGTTTGGCCCGGGTGTAAGCAGATCTCTGGGACAGGCTTTTATCTTTTGTGGGAGCAAGGCTTGCCCGCGATACAGGCGACTCAGTTCTGTCTGTCAGATCAAGCCGATGCCATCGCGGGTAAGCCTTGCTCCCACAAAGCCTTCCCCACATTGGGCTGGGTTACAGCAAGGCCTTGCGCATGGAGCTAAGACCCGGCCATCCCACAGAGTTCCTCAGACCCTCCCCAAAACCTTCAAGACAAATGCATATTCGAGCGCTACGTCACGCAATCCCTGGTAGCGCCCGCTCATTCCACCGTGGCCGGCGCCCAGTTCGGTCTTGAGCAGCAGAGGGTTGTCGTCGGTCTTGGTGGCTCGCAATTTCGCCACCCACTTGGCCGCTTCCCAGTACTGCACACGGCTGTCGTTGTAACCGGCGATCACCAGCAGCGCCGGGTACGCTTGGGCGCTGACGTTTTCGTATGGGGCGTAGGCCCGGATCCGATCATAAACGTCCGGCTCCTCTGGATTGCCCCATTCGTCGTATTCGGTGACGGTCAGCGGCAGGTCGGGGTCGAGCATGGTGTTGAGCACATCGACAAACGGCACTTCGGCAATCGCGACCTTGAACAGCTCCGGGCGTTGATTGAGCACTGCGCCGATCAGCAGGCCACCGGCGCTGCCGCCGCTGATCGCCAGTTGCTCGGCGGTGGTCAAGCCCTTGGCGATCAAATGCTCGGCGCAGGCGATGAAGTCGCCGAACGTGTTGTGCTTGTGTTCCTGCTTGCCGGCGCGATACCAGGCTTCCCCCAGCTCACCGCCGCCCCGCACATGGGCGATGGCAAACGCCACGCCGCGGTCGAGCAGGCTCAGCCGCGCATGGGAAAACCACGGGTCGAGGCTCTCGCCATAGGCACCGTAGCCGTACAGGTACAGCGGTACCGGCTGGCCGAGGGCTTCGCGCTTGACCACCAGGCTGATGGGCACCTGGGTGCCATCCGCTGCCGTCGCCCAAAGCCGCTGGCTGACGTAGGCATCGGCATCGAACGGGCCCAGTACCGGGGTTTGCTTGAGCACGACCTGTACGCCGCTGGCCAGGTCCAACTGACGGATCTGCGCCGGACGGTTCAGGGCCTCGTAGCGCAGGCGGATGCGATCGCTGACGAATTCCAGGCTGTTCTGCACATGCAGGCTGTAGGCCGCATCCGGCAGTTGCACCCGATAGGCCGGCAAGCCTTGTGGGTGTACCTCGATGATGGGCAGGCCGCCTTCGCGCAGGCTCAAGGTCATGGCCCCGGCGTTCAGGCTCAGGCCGTCGATCATCACCGTGTCGCTGTGGGGGATCAGGTTCTGCCAGTCAGCCTCGGTCGGCGCCACGCCCGTGTCGGCAGCCTGGTACAGGGCGAAGTTGATCCCGTCGCGGTTGCTGCGGATCAACCAGGTCCATTGGCCATCGAGCAGGCCGTGGTCGACGTCGTATTCGTGGTTTTCCAGGCGTGGCGCCAGGCAGGTGAAGGGGTGTTGCGGCTGCGCAGCGTCCAGCACCCAGACTTCGCTGGTGGTCTTGCTACCGAGGGACAGGATCAACTGTTTTTCTGAGCTGGAGCGGTAGCAATGCAGGAAAAAACGCCCGTCTGGCTCATGGAACACTTCTTCGGCGGCCGTGCCATCCAGGCGATAGCGCCAGAGTTTGTGCGGGCGGTGGGTGTCGTCCAATTCGCCAAAAAACAGCGTCAGGCTGTCGTTGGCCCAGGTCATGCTGCCGTCGCAATCGGAGAAGGACAGTTCGCTGACCTTGTCGTTGGACAATTCCTTCACGAACAGGGTGTAGATCTCGTCGCCCGTGGTGTCCAGGCTGTAGGCCAGGCGCTGGTGGTCGGGGCTGATGCTGAAAGCGCCCAGGGAAAAGAAGCCGCCGCCAGCCAGCACGTTCGGGTCCAGCAGCAGTTGTTCACGGCTTTCATCCACGCTCAGGCTGTCATCGGCCGGACGCGGGCAGCGGTAGTGGCGCGGGTATTCGTCACCGGCCGTGGTACGGGTGTAATACAGGTACGGGCCCCAAGGCGAGGGCAGTGACAAGTCGGTTTCGAGAATCCGCCCCTTGATCTCCTGGAACAGGCTTTCGCGCAGCTCGGCCTGGTCGGCAAGTTGCGCCTCCTGGTAGCCGTTTTCCGCCTTGAGGTAGTCGAGCACGGCGTCGGTGTCGCGTTCCTGCAGCCAGGCGTATGGATCAACACCGGCGTCCCTGCGGGCAATCGGGGCGTTGGAAACGTGGGCAGATAGGGACATGAAAGGCTCTCGAACGTTATACGAAAAGGGACACATGGCCTGGACAAAACCCACCACACAGGCCATTCGCCAGACGCCGGGGCAGCCTGACGCGCGAAAAGCCGTTACTATAAGCGTCTCTTTGCCTGCCTTGCCATGGACACCATGACCGAGAACGACTATCTGATCGCCTGGGGCCTCTACGCCTTCGCCGCCCTGGGCTGCCTGCTGGTGTGGATGCGCATGACCCGCTGGATGTGGCGCTGGTTGCGCGAACCGCTGCGCTTGTTGATGGCGGTGTTGCTGTTCAGCCCCACTGTCGTTGACCCGGTGAAGGACAAGGTTGCCCCGGCCTTGGCCATTGTCGCCCTGGACGTCATGTTCAAGGTCGGTAATAACGTCTGGCGGGCGGCTTCCGATCTGCTCATGTACGGCATGATCGTCTTCGGCCTCTACTTGATTTTAGTGCTGATCCGCTTCCCTATCGAGCGTGCCGCCAACGCTCGCAAGGAACGGGCTGCCGCCGCCAAAGCCGCCGCCGCGGCCGATGAGCCGGAGGATGAGCCACCGTTCGGCGTAGCCGGTGATGACCGTTACGGTCGCCCGCCCGTGCCGAGCAACCCCCAGCGTTCGCGTATCGAACCGCGCCTGTAACCGGGCCTGCCCCTTGAAGCGAGAGTTCGAGCATGTGTGAGTTATTGGGCATGAGCGCCAATGTGCCGACCGACATCGTGTTCAGCTTTACCGGGCTGATGCAGCGCGGCGGCAAGACCGGGCCGCACCGGGACGGGTGGGGCATCGCCTTCTATGAAGGCCGTGGCCTGCGTCTGTTCCAGGACCCGGCCGCCAGCAGCGAATCGGAAGTGGCGAACCTGGTGCAGCGCTATCCGATCAAGAGCGAAGTGGTGATCGGGCATATTCGCCAGGCCAACGTCGGCAAAGTCTGCCTGTCCAACACCCACCCGTTTGTGCGTGAGTTGTGGGGCCGCAACTGGTGTTTTGCCCACAACGGCCAGCTCGCCGATTTCCAGCCGGGCGTGAGCTTCTACCGTCCGGTGGGCGATACCGACAGCGAAGCGGCCTTCTGCGATCTGCTCAACCGCGTGCGCCAGGCCTTCCCGGAACCGGTGGCGGTGGAACAATTGCTACCGGCGTTGATCGAGGCCTGCGCTGAATACCGCAGCAAAGGCGTGTTCAACTGCCTGCTCAGCGATGGCGATTGGCTGTTCTGCTATTGCTCGACCAAACTGGCCCAGATCACCCGCCGCGCGCCGTTCGGCCCGGCTCGCCTCAAGGATGTGGATGTGATTGTCGATTTCCAGGCTGAAACCACGCCCAACGACGTGGTCACGGTGATCGCCACCGAACCCTTGACCGAAAACGAAACCTGGACCCGCTACGAACCGGGCCAATGGAGCCTGTGGCGACGCGGCGAATGCGTCAGCCACGGCCGGACCGAATAAGGACGTCACGCTATGTTGCTCAGTTATCTACGGTTGGTGTTGTTCGCGGTGGGCCTGTTGGTTGGGGTCCAGGTGCCGGGCTTCATCAATGATTACGCCAAGCGGGTCGAGGCTCACCTGATCGAGGCGCAGACCGGCCTGCAAGGTTTCCAGGGCACTGCCAACCAGTTCTTCAAGGGCGACATGCAAGCCCTGGTGGCCCATTACCGCGCCAGCGAAGACCCGATCTTTCGCAGCGATGCCGACAGCCTGAACACCTTGCTTGTGCGCCAGCAGGCCTTGGACAAGCAATTCCAGGCGATGCAAGGCCCGTGGTACATCCGCTTGCTGCAAGTGGCGCTGGCCGCCGATCCGGACATTCGCAAGGAAACCTGGAACGGCTACAGCTACCAGATCCTGCTGACCCCCGAGGCCATGGTCTGGGGCATCAGCGGTGCGATGTTGCTGTCGTTCGGCCTGGAATGCCTGTTCCGCCTGATCGACTGGGTGGTGCTGGGCGGCAAGCGCCTGCGCCAGGGCCGGCCGATTGAAGAGCGCGACCTGCGCGGGCTGTAGCCTGTTGTGGCGAGGGGATTTTGCGAAGTCCCGCTGGGCACTGTAGGAGCTGCCGAGTGCAACGAGGCTGCGATCTTTCCATTGGCAATTGAGTCTTGAGCGAAAGATCAAGATCAAAAGATCGCAGGCTTCGCCAGCTCCTACAGGGATCTCTTGTGTGACGAAGATCCAGTGTGGGGACGAGCCTGCTCTGCCCTGAAGGGCAGCAAGCATCTTACTTGGAAAGAAACCGCATCCCTTCCTCCAACCCCCGCAAGGTCAGTGGATACATCCGATCTTCCACCAACTCGCGCACGATGTTGGTCGAGGCGGTATAGCCCCAGGTGTCCTTGGGGTACGGATTGATCCAGATGAGCTTCTTGTATTTCTCCATGAAGCGTTGCATCCACACATAACCGGCTTCTTCGTTCCAGTGTTCAACGCTGCCGCCGGCCTGGGTGATTTCATAGGGTGCCATGGCGGCGTCACCGATGAAGATCACTTTGTAGTCGGCGCCGTATTTGTGCAGCAAATCCTGGGTCGAGGTGCGTTCCGAGGTGCGGCGCAGGTTGTTCTTCCACACCGATTCGTAGACGAAGTTGTGGAAGTAGAAATACTCCAGGTGCTTGAACTCGGTCTTGCAGGCCGAGAACAGTTCTTCGCAGATTTTCACGTGGGCATCCATCGAGCCACCGATGTCGAACAGCAGCAACAACTTGACGGTGTTGCGTCGTTCCGGGCGCATCTGGATGTTCAAAAGGCCGGCGTCGCGGGCGGTGTGGTCGATGGTGCCGTCGATGTCCAGCTCTTCGGCCGCACCCTGGCGAGCGAACTTGCGCAGGCGGCGCAGGGCGATCTTGATGTTGCGGGTGCCCAATTCCACCTGGTCGTCGAGGTTCTTGTACTCGCGCTGGTCCCAGACCTTCACGGCCTTGCCCTGGCGCTTGCCGGCGTCGCCGACCCGGATGCCTTCGGGGTTGAAGCCGCCGGAGCCGAACGGGCTGGTCCCGCCGGTGCCGATCCACTTGTTGCCGCCGGCATGGCGTTCCTTCTGTTCTTCCAGGCGTTTCTTGAATTCTTCGATCAGCTTGTCCAGGCCTCCCAGGGACTGGATCTGCGCCCGCTCTTCGTCTGTCAGCGAACGCTCGAACTCCTTGCGCAACCAGTCTTCGGGAATCAGCGCCTGGAGGTGATCGTCGAGTTTCTCCAGGCCGTTGAAGTAGGCGGCGAACGCCCGGTCGAACTTGTCGAAATGCCGTTCGTCCTTCACCAGGATCGCCCGGGACAGGTAATAGAACTCGTCCATTTCGGCGAAGATCACCCGCTGTTTCAGCGCGTTGATCAGGTCCAGCAGTTCACGCACCGACACGGGCACCTTGGCGGCGCGCATCTCATTGAACAGGTTAAGCAGCATGGCAATCGCCCTCGCTCTTGTTAGACGAAGAGGATCAGCGAGTGCCGCGACGGCTCATGAACGCCAGGCGCTCGAGCAATTGCACGTCCTGTTCGTTCTTGACCAGGGCGCCGGCCAGCGGCGGGATGGCCTTGGTCGGATCACGCTCGCGCAGCACCGCTTCGCCGATGTTGTCGGCCATCAGCAGCTTGAGCCAGTCCACCAGTTCGGAAGTGGAAGGTTTTTTCTTCAGGCCCGGCACCTTGCGCACGTCGAAGAACACGTCCAGCGCTTCACTGACCAGGTCCTTCTTGATGTCCGGGTAATGCACATCGACGATTTTCTGCAGGGTGACGCGGTCGGGGAAAGCGATGTAGTGGAAGAAGCAGCGGCGCAGGAACGCGTCCGGCAGTTCCTTTTCGTTGTTGGAGGTAATGATGATGATCGGCCGTTGCTTGGCCTTGATGGTTTCGTCGGTCTCGTAGACGTAGAACTCCATCTTGTCGAGTTCCTGCAGCAGGTCGTTGGGGAACTCGATGTCGGCCTTGTCGATTTCGTCGATCAGCAGAATGACTCGCTCCTCGGAGTCGAACGCTTCCCAGAGCTTGCCCTTCTTCAGGTAATTGCGCACGTCGTGGACCTTGTCCACGCCCAACTGCGAGTCCCGCAGGCGGCTGACCGCGTCGTACTCGTAGAGGCCCTGGTGGGCCTTGGTGGTGGACTTGATGTGCCAGGTGATCAGGCGCGCGCCGAAGGATTCAGCCAGTTGTTCGGCCAGCATGGTCTTGCCGGTGCCCGGTTCGCCCTTGACCAGCAATGGTCGCTCCAGGGTGATGGCGGCGTTCACGGCCAGTTTCAGGTCATCGGTGGCCACGTAGGCGCTGGTGCCTTCGAACTTCATTCTGCAATTCCTCGAACGGTGTCGCCGGCCTGGCGAGGCGGGGCGCGGGAAATAAATATCGTGCCCGACTATAACGCGGCGCCCCGCCGACTGTGAACGCAGACGCTGTATTCAGTCTCTGAATGGGGCGTCACATGTTGACTCAGTCTTGGCGCCTTGCCAGTATTGCGTATCGCCAAATTGGCGATACGCTCGGTGGTATGTCTACTAAATATCGATTCAAAAATACGTACCGCATTCAATTGCGCGAAAGGGATCATCCACCGCCCCATGTCCACCTCACCGGTGGCGGGGTGGATGTGGTCCTGAGGCTGGACCCCGTCGAAGTGATGATGGGCCGGGCGCCGCCATTGATCATCAAGGAAGCGCTGGACTGGGTCAGCGCCCATCAAGCGCAACTGCTGGAGGATTGGCAACGATGCTACCCATGAAACGGCCACGGCTATTGGCCGTGCAGCCTTTATTGCCGTTCAGTCTGGACCTGACGTTCATTGACGGTCAGCAACTGAGGCTGGACTTGAACGCCGATGTACAACGTTATCCAGGCTTGCAGCCTTTGCTTGAAGATGGAGCGTTTGAGGGCGCAGTCCTGGGCGACGATGGCTGGAGCGTGGAATGGCCTGCGCTGGATATCCAGATCGGTTCCGATACCTTGTATCTGGACGCACTGGCGCAGAACGCCGTGGACGAAAATACCCGCATCTTCATCGGTTGGCGCGCCCGCACGGGCCTGCCGCTGAACCAGGCGGCTGAAGCACTGGGGGTCAGCGCTCGCAGCATCAGCCGCTACAGCAGCGGTCGCGAGGCTGTGCCGCGTTCGCTGGCCTTGGCATGCCTGGGCTGGGACTCGTTGCAACGTAGCGGGGCAAGCGTGGCGGCGGAGCCGACCGGCCGTTACACCGTCACGCGCAAACCTTAGTCGGTCGACGGCGGCGGTTGTTCATAACGGGCATTGAAGGCCTCGACGAAACCGTTGCGCAGGATCTGCAGGAAGGCTTCGAAGGCGCTGATGTCCTGCTGGTGAACATTGCCGCTGAGTTCCACGCGGGTGGCGAACTGGTTCTTGCGCTGGTTCTTGAGGGCCGTTTCACCCGTGCCCACCAAGGCTTCCCAGACCGAGCGGAAGATGTTCTTGTTCTGGTTCTCCACGTCCTGCTGCCAGTCGAACACATCGACATCGCGCAGCAATGGCTTGATGTAGCCGCTGAGCCTGGCGTTGTTGGCTTCGGCCTCGATCACCAGGTCGCCGTGGCCGGCATTGAAATCGAATTTGCCATAGGCCGCGGCGAAATCGTTCAGGCGCTTGAGTTCGATGTTCCTGGCCCGCAGACGGAAATCGAAATCTTCGAAATTGCTCAAGGGGTCGAAGGTGGCCTGCATCTCAAGGGGCGCGTGTTCGGCCACCAGGGCCTTGCCTTCGAAACGGGCGTCGCGCTTGCCTTTGGTGTCGACCACGTTGGTCAGGTTGTAGAAGCTGGCGTTGACGTCGGTGGCCCGCAGGTTGACCGGTGGCTTGGAGTTGAAATTGCGAAAGGTGACCTTGCCGTCCCTGATTCGCACTTCGTTGAAGGTGATGGGCAGCAGTTTGCTCAACTGCTCGCGCCAGTTGGTGCCCCGGCCGGTCTGGGAGTTCTGGCGGTTGGCGCCGCCGTCGACGAAGTTCACTTCCGGGCGGGCGAATTCCACCTCGGCCACCACCGCTTGGTCATACCACAGCGAGTGCCAGCTCACAGACAGGTCCACCAGCGGTGCCTTGACGAACGGCACCGGGACCTTGCCGTCGACCTTGACGATTTCCAGGCCGTTGATCCGGTAGGCCCCGCGCCACAACGCCAGGTCCACGTCGGTGATCTGGCCGCGATAGTCGCCCATGTCGGCCAGTTTCTCGTTCAGGTAGTCGCGTACCAGGTAAGGCAAGGTGAAATGCAGGGTCACCAGCACCGCGACGATGGCGGCGAAAACCCACAGTGGCCAGCGGTATCGACGCTTCATGTCAGTCAGTCTCCAGCGTTTGTTGAGGAGCGCCTCCTAATGCCATTGACTGTTGCAACAACGGGAACGTTCGGTGCAACTGGACGACCATGGGCAACAGGCATACCTTTAAAGGCTTAAATTCCCGCCGCATCAAGGACCCAGCCATGAGCCGTATATTCGCTGACAACGCCCATTCCATCGGTAATACGCCACTGGTACAGATCAACCGCATTGCCCCGCGCGGCGTGACCATCCTGGCCAAGATCGAGGGGCGCAACCCAGGGTATTCGGTCAAGTGCCGGATCGGCGCGAACATGATCTGGGACGCCGAAAGCTCGGGCAAACTCAAGCCGGGCATGACGATTGTCGAACCGACGTCGGGCAACACCGGGATCGGCCTGGCGTTCGTCGCCGCCGCCCGTGGCTACAAGCTGATGCTGACTATGCCTGCCTCCATGAGCATCGAGCGGCGCAAGGTGCTCAAGGCCCTGGGCGCGGAGCTGGTGCTCACCGAGCCGGCAAAGGGGATGAAGGGGGCCATCGAGAAAGCCACCGAGATCCTGGCCAGCGATCCTGCCAAATACTTCATGCCGCAGCAGTTCGATAACCCGGCGAACCCGGCGATCCACGAAAAAACCACCGGCCCGGAAATCTGGAACGACACCGACGGCGCGGTGGATGTGCTGGTAGCGGGTGTGGGCACCGGCGGAACCATCACTGGGGTATCGCGGTATATCAAGAACACCTGTGGCAAACCGATCCTGTCGGTGGCGGTCGAGCCTGAGGTTTCGCCGGTGATTACCCAGGCGATGGCGGGCCAGGAGATCAAGCCCAGCCCCCACAAGATCCAGGGGATCGGCGCAGGATTCGTGCCGAAGAACCTCGATCTGTCGATCGTTGACCTGGTCGAGCGGGTCACTGACGACGAGTCCAAGGCCATGGCCCTGCGCTTGATGCAGGAGGAGGGCATTCTCTGCGGGATCTCTTGTGGCGCGGCGATGGCCGTGGCCGTGCGCCTGGCAGAGAAACCGGAAATGCAGGGCAAGACCATCGTCGTGATCCTGCCGGATTCGGGCGAGCGCTACCTGTCGAGCATGTTGTTCAGTGATCTGTTTACCGAGCAGGAGATTCAGCAGTAACCGTGAATTCACTGCGGTGGTGAGGGATCCCTGCTGTGGGAGCAAAGCTTGCTCGCGATAGAGGCGCCTCGGTTTCCTGGCAGACCGCATCATCTTCATCGCGGGCAAGCCTTGCTCCCACAGAAGGCCTGCCTGCAAAGGTTCATATAGCGGTGTTTTGACAGGCGTCAGCCAAGGTTCAGGTAGCGCCTGTTAGAAAGTGTTTATTGCGTTTTACTCAACAGAGAATGTTGCGTCAGACGGTTGCGGCCGGTGTTGGCTGTGGCGGTGCTGACGGCGCTTGGCCATTGGTTGTTCGTTTAAACATTGCGCAGTCCATCGAGCGCTGGTTATAGTCTGCGCTCTTCGGGTTTTCGAACCCCCCTTCAAGAGATCGGCTCATGCCTGCATCCCCTGTCATCGCGGTCGTGGTTCCAGCGTTCAACGCTGGCGTCGTGCCGTGTGGGAACCAGCAGCCTGCGCAGATCGGTCAATACCCCCCACCTGTCAGTAGCTCATCGGTGTACGCCTTCGTATCACCGCCGGGTGTTGGCATTCAGGGCTGATCGGCAACGGTTGCCGTCCCCTGTGCCCGCCTGAAAAAACTACTGGACTTCAGCTTCGGCTGAGTTGGCTTTTTGCCTGACTACAGGTGGTATCCATGTTTTCCCTTTCCAAAAACGCCTTGTTGGCGGCGGCTTCCACGAGCCTGTTCGTTTTACTGTGGAGCAGTGGGGCGATCTTTTCCAAGCTGGGCCTGGCCCACGCTTCACCCTTCGCCTTTTTGCTGATCCGTTTTGCCATCGCGCTGTCGGCGCTGGTGCTGTTGATTCCGTTGCTCAAGTTCAAGCTGCCCAAGACTGGCAAGCCGATGTTGTACGCGGCGACCACCGGGATGGTGCTGCTGGGCGCCTACCAGATCTTTTATCTGCTGGCGCTGCAAATGAGTGTCACGCCGGGGGTCATGGCAACGCTGATGGGTGTGCAACCGATCCTGACCGTGGTGCTCATGGAACGTCAGCGCTCCTGGTCGCGGATGTTCGGCCTGGCGCTGGGTTTGGTCGGGCTGGTGATGGTGGTGTACCAGGGCATCGGCCTGGCCGGTATGTCCCTGGCCGGGATGCTCTGCGGGTTGCTGGCACTGGTGAGCATGACGGCCGGTTCGATCATGCAGAAGCGCATCACCGACAACCCACTGGGCACGCTGCCGGTGCAGTACCTGGCCGGGCTGGTGCTGTGCGCGGTGTTCGTGCCGTTCCAGCCGTTTCATTTCGAGTACAGCACGGGGTTCTTCGTGCCTGTGTTGTGGATGGGGCTGGTGGTGTCGGTGCTGGCGACGTTGTTGCTGTACCGACTGATCGCCCGCGGCAACCTGGTGAATGTCACCAGCCTGTTCTACCTGGTGCCGGCGGTGACGGCGATCATGGACTACCTGGTGTTTGGCAACCGGCTGGCGTTGTTGAGCTTGCTGGGGATGGTGCTGATCATCGTGGGGTTGGTGTTTGTGTTTCGTAAAAGCCGCTGAGTTTTGGCTGCTCGCTGACTGAACAACCGCCATCGCGGGCAAGCCTTGCTCCCACAGGTCATGTACAAGTCTTGCTCCCACAGGTGATGTACAAGCCTTGTTCCTACAGGTCATGTACAAGTCTTGCTCCCACAGGTGATGTACAAGCCTTGTTCCCACAGGTCATGTACAAGTCTTGCTCCCACAGGTGATGTAGTCCTTGTGGGAGCAAGGCTTGCCCGCGATGGCATCTTGCGCTACACCGATGAACTACCGGGCAGACGCTTCAGCCGGTTTCACAACCGCAGGCTTGAGCACCAACCACAACGCCGCCGCAATCAACACCCCGCCATACAAATGCGCCATCCCCAACGGCTCATCCAGCAGCAACGCCCCCCACAGCACGCCGAACGGCGGGATCAGGAAGGTCACCGTCATCGATTTGACCGGGCCGATGGAACTGAGCAGGCGGAAATAAAGGATGTACGCCAACGCGGTACACACCAGGCCCAGCCCCAGCAATGACAACCAGACGCTCCAGCCACCCCAGCTGGCCGGTGGTTGGCTGATGACGCTGTAGCCAAACAGCGGCAGCAAGAACACCGTGGCGCCGAACATGCTGCCCAGGGCCGAGAGACGGCTGTCCAGGCCCCCTTGCTGATCGAGCCAGCGACGGGTGAGGAAACCGGCGAAGCCGTAGCAGGTGGTGGCCAGCAGGCAGGCGAGGGCGCCCATCAACAATTGCAGGTCGAACGCCACCGGGCCGGCGCGGGTCAGGATGCCGACACCGAGCAGCCCAAGGAAGACACCGCCGACCTTGGCCAGAGTAAGTTTTTCGCTGAAGAACAAGCCGCCGATCAACACCCCCATCAACGGCGTGGTGGCGTTGAAGATCGCCGAGTAACCGGCCGGCAGCACCTGGGCCGCCAACGAATAGAATGTGGCCGGAATGCCCGAGTTGATCAGGCCCAGCCCCATCACGACTTTGAGCTTGCCGCGAAAATTCCAGTCGACGCGCATCAGGGCCAGGATCACCAGCAGCCCGACGAAGGCGATGGACACGCGAAAAAAGGCCGTGGGGATTGTGCCAATGACGGGGGCGATAATGCGCATGAACAGGAAACTGGCGCCCCAGATGGCGGCCAGTGACAGTAAACGCAGGATATCGACGAGGTTCACGAGTCATTCCTTCCTTGATTGGGCGGCAAGTGTCGCCGCCCTGAATAGCGATGGCAATGGTTGCGTTGCCGCGTGATTGGCCTCTAAGCTCAGTCGCCAATAACAAGCATGACCCGCCGAGGTTTACCTTATGCCGCAGCCATGGCCCGCCCTCGAAATCGCCCGTTCGATCCTCGATGGCTTCGACGATTATCGTGAGCATTTCCGGCAAATCACCGATGGCGCCCGCACTCGGTTCGAGCAGGCCCAGTGGCTGGAGGCGCAAACGGCTTCGGCGGCGCGCATCAACTTGTATGAAGAAAAAGTCGTCGAAACCGTCGCCAAGCTGCACACGGCCTTCGATGACGAAATACTGATGGATGTGGGCTGCTGGCCGCTGGTCAAAAGTGCCTATATCAGCCTGATCGACCTGCGCTTCGACGATGAGCTGTCGGAAACCTGGTACAACTCGATCTTCTGCGGGCTGTTCAGCCATGACCTGATCAGCGACGGCACCATGTTCATCCACACCACCCGGCCCAGCCTGCGCCGGGCCCGCGCCGCCCAGACCCGCACCTACAAGCCCCAGGGGCAGTTGGACCGGATGCTGGCGAGCGTGTTCGCCGATTACCGTTTCAGCGAGGACTACGCCGATCTACCGGGTGACCTGCAGCGCCTCGAAGCGCAATTGCGCGAGAACCTGCCCGACTGGGTCTGCAAGGACCCGGAACTGACGGTGGAGTTGTTTTCTTCAGTGCTCTATCGCAACAAGGGTGCCTACCTGGTGGGCCGGATCTACACCCGCGAGGACCAATGGCCGCTGGTGATCCCGCTGTTGCACCGCGAGGGCCGAGGTATCCAGATCGATGCGCTGATTACCGACGAGGCGCAGGTGTCGATCATCTTCTCGTTCACCCGCTCGTACTTCATGGTGGACGTGCCGGTGCCGGCGGAATTCATCGGCTTTCTCAAGCGCATCCTGCCGGGCAAGCACATCGCCGAGTTGTACACCTCCATCGGTTTCTACAAGCACGGCAAGTCCGAGTTCTACCGGGCACTGATCAACCACCTGGCGAATACCGACGACCAGTTCATCATGGCCCCGGGTGTGCGTGGCATGGTCATGAGCGTGTTCACCCTGCCGGGCTTCAACACGGTATTCAAGATCATCAAGGACCGCTTCTCGCCGTCGAAAAACGTCGACCGGGCCACGGTGATCGAGAAGTACCGCCTGGTGAAAAGCGTCGACCGGGTCGGGCGCATGGCCGATACCCAGGAGTTCGCCGATTTCCGTTTTCCCCTGAGCAAATTCGAGCCGGCCTGCCTGGAGGAACTGTTGGAAGTGGCGCCGTCCACGGTGTCGGTGGAAGGCGAGACGGTGTTGATTCGCCACTGCTGGACCGAACGCCGGATGACGCCGCTGAACCTTTATCTGGAAAACGCCAACCCGGACCAGGTGCGCGAGGCGCTGGAAGACTATGGCCTGGCCATCAAGCAACTGGCGGCGGCCAATATCTTCCCCGGCGACATGCTGCTCAAGAACTTCGGCGTGACCCGCCACGGCCGCGTGGTGTTCTACGACTACGATGAAATCTGCTTCCTGACCGAAGCCAACTTCCGCCACATCCCCCAGCCCCGCACACCGGAAGACGAAATGGCCTCCGAGCCCTGGTACTCCATCGGCCCGCTGGACGTCTTCCCCGAAGAGTTCCCGCCGTTCCTGTTCGCCGACGCCGGGCAGCGCAAGCTGTTCGACCAATTGCACGGCGAGTTGTACAACGCCGACTACTGGAAAGGCCTGCAAGAGGCGATTCGGGCGGGGAAGGTGATCGATGTGTTCCCGTATCGGCGCAAGGACCTGGACAACGAATAACCCGGCAAGAGCCCTCAAAAAAACTGTGGGAGCAAAGCTTGCTCGCGATGAAGATGACGCGGTCTCCCGGGGGACCGAGGCGCCTGTATCGCGAGCAAGCTTTGCTCCCACAGGTTTATTTGTGCGCAAATCTGCGACAATCGCCCCCTGCTCAAACCGACGACCCTTGCGTACCTGATGACTGACCAAGCCCCCGCTATCGACAAGCTGCTGAAAAACCTCGACCACGCCATGCTCGCCGACCGTCACCGGTTGCGGCGCCAGTTGCTCGAGCTGCGCAAGAAGCCCGACGAGGCCAAGCTGGCCCAATGGGTGACGCGCATGCAGGCGTCGTGCGATCAGGTGCTGGCGCGCAAGGCGAGCCTGCCGGTGATCCGCTACGACGACAATTTGCCGATTGCCGCCAAGCGCGACGAAATCAAGGACGCGCTGCTCAAGCACCAGGTGCTGATCATTGCCGGCGAAACCGGCTCGGGCAAAACCACGCAGTTGCCGAAGATCTGCCTGGAAATCGGTCGCGGCCAGCACGGCTTGATCGGCCACACCCAACCGCGCCGGATCGCCGCGCGCAGTGTGGCGAGCCGGGTGGCCGAGGAACTGGCCACGCCCTTGGGGGCGCTGGTGGGTTATCAGGTGCGGTTCGAGGACCAGAGCGACGCCAACACCCTGATCAAGCTGATGACCGACGGCATCCTGCTGGCCGAGACCCAGAATGACCGCTACCTCGAGCGCTACGACACGATCATCGTCGACGAAGCCCACGAACGCAGCCTGAACATCGACTTCCTGCTCGGCTACCTCAAAACCCTGCTGCCGCGCCGACCGGACCTGAAAGTCATCATCACCTCGGCGACCATCGACCTGGAGCGCTTCTCCAAGCATTTCGATGACGCGCCGATCGTGGAAGTCTCGGGCCGCACCTTCCCGGTGGAAACCTGGTATCGCCCGCTGACCCTGGAGCAGGACGAGGAGGGCAACCGGGTCGAGGACGACTTGACCGTCGACCAGGCGATCCTCGCCGTCCTCGACGAAATCGCCGCCTACGAGCGTAGCGAGCGGCGCAGCCCTGGGGACGTGCTGGTGTTCCTGCCGGGCGAGCGGGAGATTCGCGACGCCGCGGAGATGCTGCGCAAGGCCCAGCTCAAGCACACCGAGATTCTGCCGCTGTATGCGCGACTGTCGCCGGCCGAACAGCAGCGCATCTTCCAGTCCCACCCGGGCCGTCGTGTGGTGCTGGCGACCAACGTCGCCGAAACCTCGCTGACCGTGCCGGGCATCCGCTACGTGATCGACAGCGGCACCGCGCGCATCAGCCGCTACAGCTATCGGGCCAAGGTCCAGCGCCTGCCCATCGAAGCCATTTCCCAGGCCAGTGCCAACCAGCGCAAGGGCCGCTGCGGGCGCGTCGAGCCGGGGATTTGCGTGCGGCTGTACAGCGAAGAAGATTTTCTTGGACGGCCGGAGTTCACTGACCCGGAAATCCTGCGCACTAACTTGGCGGCGGTGATCCTGCAGATGCTGCACCTGCGCCTCGGCGAGATCACCGATTTTCCGTTCATCGAACCGCCGGATGGCAAGGCCATCAGTGACGGTTTCAACCTGCTGCAAGAATTGTCAGCGGTGGACCGCAACAGCCAGCTGACTCCGCTCGGTCGTCAGTTGGCGCGCCTGCCGGTAGACCCGCGCATGGGCCGCATGCTGCTGGAAGCGGCCAAACTGGGCAGCCTCCAGGAAGTGCTGATTGTCGCCAGCGCCATGTCGATCCAGGACCCGCGCGAGCGTCCGCCGGAGCGCCAACAGGCGGCGGACCAGGCCCACGCCCAGTGGAAGGACGCAGACTCGGACTTCGCCGGGCTGGTCAACCTGTGGCGCGGTTTCGAAGAGCAGCGCCAGGCCCTGACCGCCAGCCCGTTGCGCAACTGGTGCCGCAAGAACTTCCTCAATTACCTGCGCCTGCGCGAGTGGCGCGACTCCCATCGGCAGTTGAGCCTGATCTGCCGCGACATGCAGCTGAGCCTCAACAAAGAACCGGCCGACTTTCCGAAACTGCACAAGGCAGTGCTCTCGGGCCTGTTGAGCCAGATCGGCCAGAAAACCGAAGACGGCGACTACCTGGGCGCTCGCCAGCGGCGGTTCTGGGTCCACCCCTCGTCGGGCCTGGGCAAGAAGCGTCCGCAATGGCTGATGACCGCCGAGTTGGTGGAAACCACCAAGCTGTACGCGCGCATGGTCGCCAAGATCGAGCCGGACTGGATCGAACCGCTGGCCGGACACCTGATCAAGAAGAACCACTTCGAACCCCATTGGGAGAAGAAGCGCGGGCAAGTGGTGGCCTATGAGCAAATCACCCTGTTCGGGCTCATCGTCGTTGGTCGGCGGCCAGTGCATTACGGGCCGGTGGACCCGGTGGTCTCCCGTGAACTGTTCATCCGCGAGGCGTTGGTGCGCGGCGAGATCCAGTCCAAGGCCAAGTGCCTGAGCGCCAATACCCGGTTGCTGGAGCAACTCGACGAGCTGGAAGCCAAGGCCCGTCGCCGCGATATTCTGGCGGACGAGGAAACCCTGTTTGCCTTCTACGACGCGCGCTTGCCGGCCGAGATCCACCAGACCGCGACGTTCGACAGCTGGTACCGGATCAACAGCCAGAAAGACCCGCAACTGCTGATCATGCGCGAAGAAGACGTGCTGGCCCGCGAAGCCAGCGAAGTCACCGCCGCACATTACCCCGACACCTTGCGCGTCGGTGACCTGACCTTGCCGCTGAGCTATCACTTCGAGCCCAACCACCCGCGCGACGGCGTGACGTTGCGAGTGCCGGCGCCGCTGCTGCCGATGCTGCCGCCGGAACGCCTGGAATGGTTGGTGCCGGGGGTGATCGAAGCCAAGTGCATCGCCCTGGTGCGCAACCTGCCCAAGGCCTTGCGCAAGAACTTCGTGCCGGTGCCGGATTTCGTCAAGGCGGCGCTGCAACGCATCACGTTCGCCGAGGGCTCTTTGCCGCAGTCCCTGGGCCGTGAGCTGCTGCGCATGACCGGGGCGCGGGTCAGTGACGAAGCCTGGGCTGAAGCCGCCCAGCAGGTGGAAAGCCACCTGCGCATGAACCTGGAAATCGTCGACGGCCAGGGCAAGTTCCTCGGCGAGGGCCGCGACCTGGCCGAGCTGACGGCGCGTTTTGCCGAAGCCAGCCAGGCGGCCTTGGCCGTGCCGCAAACGGCGAAAAGCCAGGCACCGGTGGAGGCGAAGGTCTTCGCGCCGGTGGCCGAGAAAACCCAACAGAAGATCGCCGGGCTGTCGATGACGGTCTACCCGGCGCTGGTGGAAGAGGGCGGCGTGGTCAAGGAAGGGCGTTTCCCGACGCCGGCCGAAGCCGAGTTCCAGCATCGCCGCGCCTTGCAGCGCCTGCTGATGCAGCAATTGGCCGAATCGGCGAAGTTCCTGCGTGGCAAGCTGCCGGGGCTGACGGAGCTGGGCCTGCTGTACCGCGACCTGGGCCGCATCGACAGCCTGGTGGAAGACATCCTGCTCGCCAGCCTCGACAGTTGTGTGCTCGAAGGCGAAGCGAGCCTGCCCCGTGACGGCGCCGCACTGGCCTCCCTGGCCGAGCGCAAGCGCGGCGGCTGGACCGAGCACGCCGAGCGTCTGGCGAAACTGACCCTGGACATCCTCAAGCTCTGGCATGGCCTGCAAAAACGCTTCAAGGGCAAGATCGATCTGGCCCAGGCCGTGGCGCTGAACGATATCAAGCAGCAACTCAGCCACCTGGTGTATCCGGGCTTCGTCCGCGAAACCCCACATCAGTGGCTCAAGGAATTGCCGCGCTACCTCAAGGCCATCGAGCAACGCTTCGAGAAGCTCGGTAGCCAGGTACAGAAAGACCGGGTCTGGAGCGGCGAGCTGTCGAACCTCTGGGCCCAATATCAGGCCCGCGCCAGCAAACACGCCCAGGAAGGCAAGCGCGACCCGCAACTGGAGCTGTACCGCTGGTGGCTGGAGGAATACCGGGTGTCGCTGTTCGCCCAGCAACTGGGGACCAAGGTGCCGATCTCGGACAAGCGCCTGGGCAAGCAGTGGGGGCAGGTGGAGGGTTGATCAGATAAGTTGGACAGCACCGCATATACCCTGTGGGAGCGAGCCTGCTCGCGATAGCGGTGTGTCAGTCAACATCTATGCAGGCTGAACCACCGCTATCGCGAGCAGGCTCGCTCCCACAAGGGTTAGTTGGTGTAGCTCAAGGAGAATGGGCCAAACGCCAGCGTTTATGGCAAACTTCGCGGCTATAAATGCCGGTCCCGTGGTTTTGAGCTTCAATGCCTCGGGCGGATCGGAATAAAGCGATGCCAGGGCTGCTTCCCCGGATGGAAAAAGTCCCTTTGTGTATTGGTACGTCGGTACCAATACTTTCTGCCTGAACAGATCAGAGACACGACCATGCATAACGTCGTCATCAGCGGCACCGGCCTGTACACCCCGGCCAACAGCATCTCCAACGAAGAGCTGGTGCAATCTTTCAATACCTATGTCACGCAATTCAACGCCGACAACGCCGACGCCATCGCGCGCGGTGAAGTCGAGGCCTTGACCGAATCCAACGCCGCGTTCATCGAAAAGGCTTCCGGCATCAAGAGTCGCTTTGTCATGGACAAGGACGGCATCCTCGATCCACAACGCATGACCCCACGGTTGCCCGAGCGCTCCAACGACGAGTGGTCGGTGCTGTGCGAAATGGCCATCGGTGCCGCAAAACAGGCCCTGGAGCGCGCCGGCCGCACCGTCGCCGACATCGACGGGGTGATCGTCGCCTGTTCCAACCTGCAGCGTGCGTACCCGGCCATCGCCATCGAAGTCCAGGAAGCCCTGGGCATCGAAGGTTTCGGTTTCGACATGAACGTGGCCTGTTCCTCGGCGACCTTCGGTATCCAGGCTGCGGCCAACAGTGTGCAACTGGGCCAGGCCCGGGCGATCCTGATGGTCAACCCGGAAGTGTGCACCGGCCACCTGAACTTCCGTGATCGTGACAGCCACTTCATCTTCGGCGACGCGGCCACCGCCGTGATCATCGAGCGGGCGGACCTGGCGACCTCGCCGTACCAGTTCGACGTGGTCAGCACCAAGCTGCTGACCAAGTTCTCCAACAATATCCGCAACAACTTCGGCTTCCTCAACCGCGCCGCGGAAGAAGGCGCCGGTAGCCGCGACAAGCTGTTCGTCCAGGAAGGCCGCAAGGTGTTTCGCGACGTCTGCCCGATGGTGGCCGAGCTGATCGGTACCCACCTGGAAGAAAACCAGCTGAACGTTGGCGAGGTGAAGCGCTTCTGGCTGCACCAGGCCAACCTGAGCATGAACCACTTGATCGTGCGCAAACTGCTGGGACGCGAAGCCACCGAAGAGGAAGCCCCGGTGATCCTCGACCGCTACGCCAACACCAGTTCGGCGGGTTCGGTGATTGCATTCCACACATACCAGGATGACCTGCCTAGCGGCTCGGTTGCCGTACTCAGCTCGTTCGGCGCCGGTTATTCGATTGGCAGCGTGATTTTGCGCAAGCGTTGATCCACTGTTGCTGCGTCGAATTTTTTTGTGGGGGCAAGTCCTTGTGGGAGCAAAGCTTGCTCGCGAAACAGGCGACTCGGTTTATGGAGGACCGCGTCGCCTGCATCGCGGGCAAGCCTTGCTCCCACAAGTCTTGCTCCCACAAGCTGCAACAACCGCGATCTATCCAGCAATAGGGCGTTGAATGACGATCACCGATGACACCCTCCTGCTCCAACGCCTCCTGGCCGGTGAGCAGCAGGCCTACAAGGAGCTGGTCAGCGCCTACCAGAGCCCGATGCGCGCGGTGGCCTATGCCATCGTCGGCAGCCGCCATGCCGATGAAGTGGTGCAGGACGCGTGGTTGTCGGTGGTACGCAATCTCAGTGGGTTCCAGGGCCGTTCCAGCCTCAAGACCTGGCTGTTGACCATCACGGCCAACGCCGCCAAGGGCCGCTACAAGCAAAACCGCCGGGAAGTGCTGCTCGATGACCTTCCATCCCCCCACGGTACCCTGGGCGATGATCGTTTCGCCGCCGACGGTCATTGGCTGCTGGCGCCGTTCGCCTGGCACCAGGACACGCCTGAGGCGCTGCTCACGATGAGCGAATTGCGCGATTGCCTGGAAAACACATTGCTCAGCCTGTCGGAACTGCAAGGCAGCGTGCTGACCCTGCGGGAACGTCAGGGCCTGGAACTCGACGAGATCTGTAATCTCCTGGATATTTCGCTCTCCAATGTACGCGTGCTGCTGCATCGAGCCCGACTGAAGGTCTTCGCGACTGTTGAACATTTCGAGGAAACCGGCGAATGCTGACCTGCAAGGAACAAGTGGCGCGCTCCAGCGACTATCTCGACGGACAACTGAGCTTTCGTGAACGCCTGATGGTGCGCCATCACCTGATGTTCTGTGCCAAGTGCCGGCGTTTTATCCGCCAGATGCGCCTGATGCAGGCGACCCTCAAAAAACTGCCGCAACCACCGATTTCCGACCTGGATCACCTCGCCGAGAAACTCGCCGCCGAGCGCCGCAAAAACATCCGCTAAACCCGTAGGAGCTGTCGAGTGCAACGAGGCTGCGATCTTTCCCCTAACGATTGAGTATCAAGCGAAGAGGCAAAAGATCGCAGGCTTCGCCAGCTCCTACGGTTATTCCCATTCGAAGTAAAAAGTTCCGCTGTCATAAAATCTTTATCTGGTAGCAACTCCCCTGACACAACCCATCGCCAAGATCCCCTCCCAACACCAGCGGGCCCAGTTCCGCGTGTTTTCTAACGGCATAGACTACCAACAGGGGAATTCTTCGATGATTCGCAAGCACTTCGCAGGTGTTGCCGCCAGCGCACTGGCAATGGCAGTAACCGCCCAGGCTTTCGCCGGCACCGTCACCACCGATGGCGCCGATATCGTGGTCAAAACCAAGGGCGGCCTTGAGGTCGCTACCACTGACAAAGAGTTCAGCTTCAAGCTCGGCGGTCGTTTGCAGGCTGACTACAGCCAGTTCAAGGGGATCTACACCGACAATGGCGACAAGGCCGATGCCGCTTACATCCGCCGCGGCTTCCTGGAGCTGTCGGGCGTGCTGTACACGGACTGGGCCTACACCATCAACTACGACTTCTCCCATAACAGCGGCGACTCCGATAACGGCTACTTCGACGAAGCGTCCCTGGCCTATAACGGCTTCAAGCCGGTGTCGATCAAAGTCGGTCGCTTCGACCCCGACTTCGGCTTGGAAAAAGCCACCAGTTCCAAGTGGGTGACCGCGCCTGAGCGTAACGCCGCCTACGACCTGATCGACTGGGCCAACGGCCATCAGAACGGTCTGGGCATCCAGGCTTCCAGCACCTTCGCCGATTCTTTCTACGCCTCGGCCGGTGTATTCAGCAAAGACACCGACGACACCGACGGCAACAGCATCAAACAAGCCAACGGTCGTTTCGTATTCGCCCCGATGCACGAAGCCGGCAACGTGCTGCACTTCGGCTTGAACGTGGCCTCGCGTGACGTCTCCGACACTGCGTTCGATGCGCGTTATCGCTCCCGTCTGGGCATGCGTGGCGTCGAGACCCTGGGCGGCAACGATGCCGGTCCTAACGGCAACCGTCCGGTGCTGGGCGGCGCCAACAACTCGCCGGCCGGCTCGTACGACACTGACACCGCTTTCGGCCTGGAAGCCGCTTTCGCCATGGGTCCTGCGTCGATCCAGGGTGAGTACATCTCCCGCAAGACCAAGGCTGACAGCGCCGCCTTCGAAGACCTCAAAGGCCACGGCTTCTACGTCCAGGGTGCCTACACCATCACCGGTGAGTCCCGCGGTTATAAAGTCGGCAAGTTTGACGCGATCAAGCCTCAGAACAAATCCATCGGCGCCTGGGAAGTGTTCTACCGCTTCGACAGCATGACCGTCGAAGACGACAACATCACCACTGCCTCGGCCACCCGTGAAGTGGGCGATGCCGAAGCCAAGGTGCACAACCTGGGCGTGAACTGGTACGCCAACGAAGCGGTGAAAATCTCTGCCGCTTACGTCAAGGCCAAGACCGACAACGTGACCAACGCCAATGGTGATGACAGCGGCAAAGGTGTGGTTGTCCGTGCCCAGTACGTGTTCTAAATCGCGCTGACTTGATACACCGCTCTGACTTCATCCGTTAAAGCGCTCCTTTGAACCCCGCCTCTGGCGGGGTTTTTTTATGTGCGCCCGGTCAGGATCGGCGATACTCGCTCCATCCGTCGTCTGGCTATCGAGTAACCGCATGCCGCTTCACGTCTTGGACAGCCTGTCCGCCATCGCGCCGCACGAGTGGGACGCGCTGGTGCCCGCCAACCAGCCTTTCCTGCGCCACGCCTTCCTCAGCACCCTGGAAGACAGTGCCAGCCTGGGGCCGAGTTCCGGTTGGCAAGCCGAGCATTTGCTGCACATTGAGGACGGTCGTCTGCTGGCGGCCTTGCCCAGTTACCGCAAGTGGCACTCCTACGGCGAATACGTGTTCGACCATGCCTGGGCCGACGCTTGCGCCCGCGCCGGCATCGAGTACTACCCCAAGCTGCTGACGGCGGTGCCGTTCAGCCCGGTCAGTGGCCCGCGGTTGCTGGCAGCGCGCGCGGAAGATGGCCTGGAGCTGTTGGGCAGCTTGCCGGGGTACCTGGAGATCGAAGGGCTCTCCAGTGCCCACATCAATTTCACCGATGCCTTCACCGACGCGGCGCTCGTCGGGCAGGAAGGTTGGCTACAGCGGATTGGCTGCCAGTATCACTGGCAAAATCGCGGCTATCGGGACTTCCAGGATTTTCTCGATGCGCTCAGTTCCCGCAAGCGCAAGCAGATGCGCAAGGAGCGCGAACAAGTGGCGGGGCAGGGCATCGACTTCGAATGGCTCGAAGGTCATCAGTTGGACGAGGCGCAGTGGGATTTTGTCTACGCCTGTTACGCCAACACCTACGCGATACGACGCCAGGCGCCCTACCTGACCCGAGCGTTCTTCAGCCTGCTGGCCGAACGCATGCCCGAGGCCATCCGCGTGGTGCTGGCCAAGCAAGGTTCGCGGCCGGTGGCGATGGCGTTCAGCCTGGTGGGTGGCGACAGTTTCTATGGACGTTATTGGGGCTGTCTGGCGGAGTTCGACCGCCTGCACTTCGAGACCTGTTTCTATCAAGGCATGGACTACGCGATTGCCCACGGTTTGCAGCGCTTTGACGCCGGTGCCCAGGGCGAGCACAAATTGATTCGCGGGTTCGAGCCGGTGATTACCCGCTCATGGCATTACCTGCGCCACTCCGGTTTGAAAGCCGCGGTCGAAGACTTTCTCGCCCGGGAACAGGAGGGTGTGCTGGCCTATGCCGAAGAGGCGAAGACAGCACTGCCTTATCGGCAGTGCTGATCTTCGCGGGTGTGACTCAGCGGTTTTCCTGGCCCAGCCAGCGGTACGAGACACCGCCGATGACGGCGCCCAGCAGCGGCGCCACCCAGAACAGCCACAGTTGCTCGATCGCCCAGCCACCGACAAGCAGCGCCGGACCGGTACTGCGGGCCGGGTTGACGGACGTGTTGGTGACCGGAATCGAGATCAGGTGAATGAGCGTCAGGGCCAGGCCGATGGCAATCGGCGCCAGCCCTGCCGGCGCACGTTTATCGGTGGCGCCGAGGATGATCAGGATGAACATCGCCGTCATGACCAGCTCGGTGACAAAACCGGTCGCCATCGAATACCCACCAGGGGAATGCTCGCCGTAACCGTTCGCGGCCAGGCCGGACGCAGCCAGGTCAAAGCCTTCCTTGCCGCTGGCGATGAAGTAGATCAGCGCGGCGGCCAACACGCCCCCTATGACTTGGGCAATGATGTAGGCAGGCAACTCCCTGGCCGGAAACCGCCCGCCCACGTACAAGCCCAACGAAACGGCCGGGTTCAGGTGGCAACCCGAGATATGCCCGATGGCGAACGCCATGGTCAACACCGTCAAGCCGAAGGCCAGGGCAACCCCCAGCACGCCAATCCCTGAGGCAGCCAATACCGCGCTGCCACAGCCGCCCAGTACCAGCCAGAACGTACCCAACAACTCAGTCGTTGAACGTTTGAGTAAAGACATAAGTATCCTTGATAAGACAGTCGTGATAATCGGTTATGCATCCAGCAGCATTACGACAGGTTCATCTCCAGAACCTGGGCTGAGTACAGCAGAGTGCGGCGACAAATCCAGCGACAAAAAAACCGCCAGCGTCATGGACGGTGGCGGTTTTGGCCGTGGTCGGTGGGGAGTATGTGGTTGCGGTGTGGGCTAAATGGATCCTGGACAGAATTTTTCAGAATGGCGTTCGGACACTGGGCTGTGGGAGCAAAGCTTGCTCGCGATGCAGGCGCCTCGGGCCATCCGGGAGACCGCGTCATCTTCATCGCGGGCAAGCCTTGCTCCCACACGATCCCACACCTCCTGCCTGTAGAGGCCAACCCGACTCAGTCGATCCCCACGAACCCACCCGTCTGATGCTGCCACAGCCGCGCATACAACCCGCCATGGGCCAGCAACTCGGCATGGCTGCCGGTTTCGGCGATGCGGCCATTCTCCAGCACCACCAACCGGTCCATCCGGGCGATGGTGGAGAGGCGGTGGGCGATGGCGATCACGGTCTTGCCTTGCATCAGCGTCTCGAGGCTTTCCTGGATCGCCGCCTCGACTTCCGAGTCCAGCGCCGACGTCGCTTCGTCCATGATCAGGATCGGCGCGTCCTTGAGCAGCACCCGTGCGATAGCGATGCGTTGGCGCTGACCGCCGGACAGTTTCACGCCGCGCTCACCCACATGGGCATCGAAGCCGGTGCGGCCTTCGGCGTCCGACAGCAGCGGGATGAACTCATCGGCCCGGGCCTTGCGCACGGCTTCCCAGAGTTGCGCATCGGTGGCGTCTGGCTTGCCGTAGAGCAGGTTGTCGCGAATCGAACGATGCAGCAGCGAGGTGTCCTGGGTAATCATGCCGATGCGCTCGCGCAGGCTTTCCTGGCCGACTTCGGCGATGTCCTGGCCGTCGATGAGGATACGCCCGCCCTGCACGTCATAGAGGCGCAGCAGCAGGTTGACCAAGGTGGATTTACCCGCGCCGGACGGGCCGATCAGGCCGATTTTCTCGCCGGGCTTGATGGTCAGGTTCAGATCGCCGATCACGCCGCTTTTCTTGCCATAGTGGAAGTCCACATGCTCGAAACACACCTCGCCCCGGGCCACGGCCAGGGGCTTGGCCTGGTCACGGTCGGTGACACTGACCGGTTGGGCGATGGTCTGCAGACCGTCCTGGACCATGCCGATGTTTTCGAAGATGCCGGTGACGACCCACATGATCCAGCCGGACATGTTGACGATGCGGATCACTAGCCCGGTGGCCAACGCGATGGCGCCGACGCTGATCAGCGACTGGGTCCACAACCACAGCGCCAGGGCCGTGGTGCCGACGATCAGCAGCCCGTTCATGCTGGTGATGACCAGGTCCATGCTGGTCACCACGCGGCCAGCCAACTGGGCTTTTTCGGTCTGCTCCTGGATGGCTTCGCGGGCGTATTGCTGTTCGAAATTGGTATGGGCGAACAGCTTCAGGGTGGTGATGTTGGTGTAGCCATCGACGATCCGCCCCATCAGCTTGGAGCGGGCATCGGACGACACCACCGAGCGCTCCTTGACCCGTGGCACGAAATAGCAGAGTGCGCCGATGTAGGCGGCGATCCACATCAGCAGCGGGATCATCAGGCGCCAGTCGGCTTCGGCGAACAGCACCAGGGAACTGACGGCGTAGATCAGCACGTGCCACAAGGCATCCACGGCCTGCACCGCCGAGTCACGCAGGGAGTTGCCGGTCTGCATGATGCGCTGGGCGATGCGCCCGGCGAAGTCGTTCTGGAAGAAATTCAGGCTCTGCTTGAGCACGTAGCTGTGGTTCTGCCAGCGAATCAGGCTGGTCATGCTGGGGCTCAGGGTCTGGTGCACGAGCAGGTCATGCAGGGCCACGAAGATCGGCCGGAAAACCAGCGCCACCACGGCCATCCAGGCCAGTTCCAGGCCATGGACCTTGAAGAAGTCGACGTTGGGCGTGCCCTGGGTCAGGTCGATGATGCGGCTCAGGTAGCTGAACAGCGCCACTTCGATCAGCGCGCCGATCAGGCCGACCACCAGCAGTACGGCGAAGCTGGGCCAGACCTGTTTCAGGTAATAGGTGTAGAAGGGCAGGACGCGATTCGGTGGGGCCGAGGTCGGGGCGTCGCGGAAGATATCGATCAGTGTTTCGAAACGGCGATAAACCATCAGTCAATGCCCTGGCAAGGGCTCTCCTTTTTGCTATGGGCGGCGCGGGTCACCGCGCCGCCCAGGCTTGCCGTGTGCCTCTTCAGTCGATGCGCTTGGCCGATTTGATGAGCACAGGGTCGATCGGCACGTTTTGCATGCCTTGTTTGGTCGTGGTCTGGGAGTTGACGATGATGTCCACCACGTCCATGCCCTTGACCACTTTGGCGAACACCGCGTAACCGGCGTCACGGCCCGGATCGAGGAAGGCGTTGTCGGCCACGTTGATGAAGAACTGGCTGGTGGCCGAGTCCGGGTTGGACGTGCGGGCCATCGACAAGGTGCCACGAACGTTGTGCAGGCCATTGCTGGCCTCGTTCTTGATCGGTGCCTTGGTGTCTTTTTGCTGCATCTGCTGGGTAAAGCCGCCGCCCTGGGCCATGAAGCCCGGGATCACACGGTGGAAAATCGTGTTGTTGTAGAAGCCGCTGTCCACGTACTCAAGGAAGTTCTTGGTACTGATGGGGGCCTTGACCGGGTCCAGTTCGATTTCGATCTGGCCGTTGGTGGTGTCCAGCAATACATGCGGTGCCTTGGCGGGTGTCGCGGCCATCAGGTTGGCGGCAAACAGTACGGTACCGGCGGCAAGGGCGAGTTTTTTCAGCATGGGGTCAGAGATCCTGAGTGGTGGAATCGGTTGCGGTCAAAAAGTCGAGCAGGGTTTGGTTGAAGCGTTCGGGTTGATCCAGCGGGGTAGCGTGCCGTGAATCGGCGATGACCACCAGCCGTGCGTCGGGCAGCCGTTTTACATAGGCTTCTTTCAGCGCCACCGGGGTGTAGTCGTGGTCGGCGCAGATGACGAGGGTTGGACAGGCAACCTGCGAAAGTCGTTCCTGAACGCCCCAGCCTACGATCGCATCGAAGCTGGCGAGATAAGCACGTTTGTCGTTCTTTGCCCAGCGTCGGGCCATTTCCAGGCGTAACTCGGTTTGTTCGGGCTTGGGGAATAACTTGGCGCCGAGGGCCTTGCCGATGGTCTCCAGGCTGAGCAGGCGCATCAGGCTCCAGCGCTTGAACCATTGCCAGCAATCGTCGAGCGTGCGGACCTTGACCTCTGGTGCGCTGTTGACGATGCACAGGCTTTTGACCCGTTCGGGCTCATCCACCGCCAATTGGAAACAGATCATGCCGCCCATGGACCAACCCACCAAGTGCACCGGGCCCAGGTCCAGGTGATCGATCAGGGCGCTCAGGTCGGCGCTGAAACCTTCGATGCTATAGCGCTCGCGGGGTTTGTCGGAACGACCGTGGCCGCGCACATCCGCCACGATCAGGTGGTAATGGGCGGACAGCACCGGGATCTGCTTTTCCCAATCCCGGGTACTGGAGCCCAGCCCGTGGACCAGCAGCAAGGGCGCACCGTGGCCGTATTCCTCGTAGTGCAGGTTGCAACCTTCGTGTGCAAAATAGGCCATGGTCGAAGTCCTTGTCAGGCTTGTTCTGGGGCGGCGAACGGCGCATCCAGTGGCGCGGTGTCGAAGGTGCGCAGCAATTCGATCAGGATCTGCGTGGCCGGGCCAAGGGGTTTTTCCTTGTTCGAATACAGATAGAAGCTTGGGTTGCGGCTGCCGCCCTGATCCAAGGGTAGCTGTTTAAGCGTGCCTTCCTTGAGTTCCCGCTCAATCATGTGCCGGGGCAGCCAGGCGAAGCCCAGGCCGCTGCCCACGAAAGTCGCGGCGGTGGCCAGGCTGCCGACGGTCCAGCGCTGCTCGGCACCGAGCCAACCCACGTCGCGAGGTTGCTGGCGTCCGGAGTCGCGGATCACCACTTGCAATTGGCTTTCCAGATCCTGGAACGTCAGCTCGCGGTTGAGGCGATGCAGGGCGTGTTCGGGATGGGCCACCGCGACGAATTCAACGTCGCTCAATTCGGCTCCCAGATAGCCAGGAATGCTGAAGCTGCTGATGGCCAGGTCGGCCACGCCTTCGAGCAGCACTTCTTCGACACCCGACAACACTTCTTCGCGCAGCCGCACTCGGCAGCCACGGCTTTGTGGCATGAACGCCGTCAAGGCGCGAACGAGGCGGGCGTTGGGGTAGGCCGCGTCGACCACCAGGCGCACTTCCGCTTCCCAGCCTTGCTCCATGTGGTGGGCCAGGTCTTCCAATTGGCTGGCCTGTTTCACCAGTTGTCGCGAGCGGCGCAGCAGCACACCGCCGGCTTCGGTCAACACGGCCTTGCGCCCATCGATGCGCAGCAACGGCACGCCGAGCTGATCCTGCATGCGGGCCACGGTGTAGCTCACTGACGACTGGGAGCGATGCAGCACTTCAGCGGCCTGGGCGAAGCCGCCGTGGTCGACCACGGCCTGCAAGGTGCGCCATTGATCAAGGGTCACGCGGGGCGCTTTCATATCGGGCTCCTCTTGTCCTAAGCTGGCAGTCCCTTGGTGGAGACTGCCGAATGAAGAAAATCTGTTGTGTGGTGCTGGCCTTGCTGCCACTGACTGCGTTTGCCTACCCGATCGATGTGGAAAAACACCTCAACGGCCTGAGCATCGACTACAACGCCTATGACACCGATGCCGACATCGGTTCCATCCAGGTCAACAACTACGGCAGCACTGACGCGGCCTGCACCGTGGTCTTCAGTAATGGCCCCGAGGCACCGCGCACCCGCAAGCTCGAAGTCGCCGCCGGCAAGTTCAAGAACGCCACGGCCAAGTTCAACCGCAACATCATCAAGCTGCGCATCAAGCTGACCTGTCAGCCGAAATAGCCCGGCAGCGGGGCAGGCAATATTGCTTGCTCCGCTTATAAACGAATTTATCGATGCTTTACAGCAGTTATTTGCGCTTTTTCATCGATATGCTCGCGTTTAACCTTCACTCCATCGACTGACAACATTCTCAGATGGAGCCTACAAGCCATGTCCCGCGTTCTGATCATCGAAAGCAGTGCCCGCCAGCAAGACTCGGTGTCCCGTCAACTGACCCAGACCTTCATCAGCCAGTGGAAAGCGGCGCACCCGGCCGACGAAATCAGCGTTCGCGACCTGGCCATCAACCCGGTGCCGCACCTGGATGCCAATCTGCTGGGTGGCTGGATGAAGCCGGCCGAGCAGCGCAGCGACGTTGAAAACGCCTCGCTGGAGCGCTCCAACCAACTGACCGATGAGCTGCTTGCCGCTGACGTGCTGGTGATGGCAGCGCCGATGTACAACTTCGCCATCCCCAGCACCCTGAAAGCGTGGCTCGACCATGTGCTGCGTGCCGGCGTGACGTTCAAATACACCCCCACCGGCCCTCAAGGCCTGCTGGCCGACAAGCGCGCTTTCGTGCTGACCGCCCGTGGCGGCATTCATGCCGGCGGCAGCTCTGACCATCAAGAACCCTACTTGCGCCAGGTCATGGGCTTCATCGGGATCCACGACGTGACCTTCATCCATGCCGAGGGCATGAACCTGGGCGGCGACTTCCAGGAGAAGGGCCTGAATCAGGCCAACGCCAAACTGTCCCAGGTCGCCTGATCCGTTAATCCTCAGGTAATCGCCAAGTGGTCTAGTGGCTTGGCGCTTCCCTTCAAACCGTTTTGCGCATCGAACCTCCCTTTGCACTTATTGCTCCTGAGTGCATCAGCCCGATTGAACGCTTTAGCGAGATCGGGCTTTTTTTTGACCGAAAAAAAGTGCTCACCTGAACGCGTTCTGACACAGAAACTCACGCACTGGCATAAGCAGTGAAAAGAAAAAACTGGCCGTATGGTCAATAAAAACGGCGATGGTCACTTGTGGGGCGAGAATAAAGCTATGGTTTTCTTCTCGTCTACAATCTATGCTTGAAATTACAGTACGGAGGCTGTGATATGTTTAAACTCAAACGGAAAACATGGGTTTTGCTCTTGGTTTATATTGTCGGTGTTAGTGGTTATATCTACTACCTCTACATAGAGACTCAGGGGATCCTCACTGACAATATAAATAACAAATTACTTCATGCCGCTCTAGGCACTTCAGCCATCCTCGGCGACCGCTACCATGACAATCTAGTCGACAAACAATCCAAATCACAAACGCAAGATTTGGATGCCATCCAAAAACTCTCCAATTTCAATGAGTCAATGGGGACGGCCTTTGTCTACAGCGTCATCAAGCGTGATGGAAAAGCTTATCTGGTCAGTTCCAGCGCATCGAAGCAAGAAATCCAAGATAAGAGTTTTGTACGCTTCTTCGATCCTTATCCGGATGCCAGCCAGGCTTTGCTCGACAGTTTTGAACGTAGCGAGCCCACCTGGATCGACTATTCGGATCATTGGGGGAATTTTCGCGCCGTTTTTGTTCCATTAAAATCAAAAGACGGTACGGTATATGTGGCAGGGGCGGAAATTACGTTAGAAGATTACTATCAGAAACTTAATGAGGACTCTTTACATCATATTATTCTTGCTATTCTGGTGTTTCTAGCTTTTAGCCTTTTGTTTGTAGTCGATTTGTTACGCATGCGTGTTCATCTTCAGCAGTTAGAAGTCAATGAGCAGGTCTTGAATCGAGCAAAGAATTCAGCCGAGGAGGCTGATCGTTCAAAAACCAGATTTTTGGCCACCATGAGTCATGAAATCCGCACACCCATGTATGGCGTCATCGGTGCGACCGAATTGTTGTCTCGGTCCGCTCTGAATTTCGAACAAAGTCATCTAGTTGAAACAATTCATAATAGCGGAAGAACCTTGCTGTCTCTTATTGATAATATCCTTGATCTTGCAAAGATTGAAGCAGGAAGGCTTGAATTGAAACCTAGTGTTTTTGACGTGAGAGCATTGGTTTCATCCATTATTGAAATGGTTCGTCAAAATGCTCAGGGCAAACCGATAGAATTTGAAGTAATAGTTTCGCCGGATGTGCCCGCGTTGATTAAGGCCGATATCGATTGCCTCCGTCAGATATTGATGAATCTATTGGGTAATGCGGTAAAATTCACCGAGGCAGGGAAAATATCGCTCATAATCATGATCCGCGGTTACGGCCCTAAAGTTCAATTCGATTTTTCTATACACGATACAGGCATCGGCATTCCCATGGAGCTGCAGGAGAGTCTGTTCAAGCCCTTTGTCCAGCTTAAAGGGCCGGCCGGTCAACGATTTACCGGGAGTGGGCTAGGTCTTTCAATATGCAAAAACCTAGTTGAGGCGCAGCGAGGGACTTTATCCTTCACTAGTCAGCCTGGTGTTGGATCGACATTCTCTTTCTCGCTTCCCGTAGCGCTTTTTTCAGCATCAGAAGTACCCGCTGATGGCAATCATATCGACCTTGATTTCGACTCGTCTTTTGCCAAAATCTACCCCCACGAGATTCTGATAGTGGAGAATCATCTCGTGAATCAGAAAGTCGCCAAGGCGATGTTACAGGAGCTGGGGTATAACCCCGATCTTGCTGCGAATGGCTTGCAGGCGATCAATCGGTGTATGACTTCGATCCCTGGGGTCATTCTGATGGATATCAACATGCCGGTTATGGATGGGCTGGAGGCCATCCGTAAAATTCGCGAATTACCACAAGGGGAAGGGTGCTACATCGTTGCTTTTACGGCGAGCGCCTTCTCGAGCGAGATAGAACGTTTCAGGGCGGCTGGCGCGGATGACATATTAACCAAACCGGCGAACTTTCAGGCTTTGACTCGGGTGCTTCGGCGTGCGACCAACTACCGGTATGAGCATCGAGCTAGCATTCCGGTAGTGGACTTGATTTCGAGTTGAAGTGGGACTCAGGGTATAAATGCCATCACAGAAACAGGCGAGCCTGACCCCTCTTTCAATCGGAGCACGCCGATAACCAGAGTGGTGCCCTTCGCGGGTAGCTGATCGAGATTGTTCAGGCACTCCAAAACAATGCCATCCTTCGCCAGGATCTGGCTGTTGGTGGCATAAACCGTATCTTGGCCTGGATCGGCACCGTGCGTATCGATGCCGACTCCTGCAACATGGCGTTCTTCAAGCAGGAACTTGGTTGTTGCTGCCCCTATACCGGGAAAGTGTGGGCCTTTCTCATCTTCATTGATGAACCGCTTTGGATCATCCCATAGGGCTTGCCAGCCTGTGTAAAATAATACAACAGAGCCTTGATCGATGCGTCCATGAGCGTGTTCCCATTTTTCTATGTCTTTGATGTCAATGACATAATCGGGATTGTCCCGAGCCTGATTTCGTATATCAACCACTACGGCAGGACGCACTAGGGATTCCGGCTTATAGGCGTCAATCCCGATGGCATTGGGATGGAAGCTATTCGGCGCGTTCATATGGGTTCCACTGTGTTCACCGATGCTGAAGCGCCGTAAGTAATAACCGTCTTTTTCCTGCGACGCCACTACGTCGAATGTCACCGGAGGATCGTTAGGCCAGAGAGGGATGTTCGGGCTAATGATATGACTGAGGTCAATAACTTTTTGAAACTGAATATTCTGCATTCCTTTGGCTTCCTTGTTCTCTGCGTAACTATGGGTGATGCCGACCGACAGGAGGGTGGCCAGTACACCTACGGAGACCCGTTTTAAACAGCCCTTACCTTGCTTTGATACCGCCATTACGATTGATTACCTCTTTGATCATTTACGGATTGCCATTCTTGTGCCCAGCTTCGGCCAGCCATCCTCTATATCTCAATTTCATGCTCACTGACATCCCCAGCGCTTACGGCTATCCAGATATTCGCGACAACCACCAAAAACCGCTATCTTCGCCGCCATTCGAAACGAGGGGCGGTATGGGCTATCTACTGTTTGTGACATTGATCCAGGCGTTTTCCTTCAGCCTGATCGGCGAGTACCTGGCCGGGCATGTGGACAGTTATTTCGCGGTGCTGGTGCGGGTGTTGCTGGCCGGGTTGGTGTTCATCCCGCTGACGCGCTGGCGCCAGGTGGAGCCGGCGTTCATGCGCGGCATGTTATTGATCGGTGCCTTGCAGTTTGGCGTGACCTACGTCTGCCTGTACCTGAGTTTTCGGGTATTGACGGTGCCCGAGGTGCTGCTTTTCACCATCCTTACCCCCTTGCACGTGACCTTGATCGAAGACGCGCTGAACCGTCGCTTCAATCCCTGGGCGCTGATCGCGGCGCTGGTGGCCGTGGCCGGCGCGGCGGTGATTCGCTACGACCGGATCAACCCGGATTTCTTCATGGGCTTCTTGCTGCTGCAACTGGCCAACTTCACCTATGCGGCCGGGCAGGTGCTGTACAAACACCTGGTGGCCCGCCACCCGAGCGACCTGCCGCATTACCGGCGTTTCGGTTATTTCTATCTTGGTGCGCTGATGGTGGCGTTGCCGGCTTTCCTGCTGTTCGGCAAGGCCAACTTCTGGCCTGAAGCGCCGCTGCAATGGGGCGTGCTGGTGTTCCTCGGCCTGGTCTCCACCGCCCTGGGATTGTACTGGTGGAACAAAGGCGCGTGCCTGGTCAACGGCGGGACGCTGGCGGTGATGAACAACCTGCATGTGCCGGTGGGGCTGCTGGTGAACCTGCTGATCTGGAACCAGCACGAGGCACTGGGGCGGTTGCTGCTGGGTGGGTCGGTGATATTGGCGGCGGTTTGGATCAGTCGGTTGGGGGTACGCCATCCGCTGCCTGCACACTGAAAACCCTTGTGGGAGCGGGCTTGCTCGCGAAAGCGGTGGGTCAGTCAATTAAATATCGACTGATACTCTGCCTTCGCGAGCAAGCCCGCTCCCACAGGGGGATTTGTTGTGAGGGTCAGACCACCTGCTTCTGCGGCTCCGGCAGGTGGCTCGCCCCCAGCACCGCCGGCAGCAGCCCCGAGCGCAGGTCCGTGCCGCTTGGCTGCTGGTACAGGTTCAGCCCGAACTCCGGCATCACCGCCAGCAGGTAATCGAAAATATCCCCCTGGATGCGCTCGTAGTCCGCCCACGCGGTGGTGCGGGTGAAGCAGTAGATTTCCAGCGGGATGCCCTGGGCGGTGGTTTGCATCTGCCGGACCATGCAGGTCATGTTCGGCTGGATCTCCGGGTGGCTTTTCAAATACGCCAGTGCATAGGCGCGGAAGGTCCCCAGGTTGGTCATCCGCCGACGGTTGGCCGACATCGCCGCGACGTTGCCCTGGGCCTCGTTCCAGGCCTTGAGTTCGGCCTGCTTGCGGCCGATGTAGTCGGTCAGCAGGCGTACCTGGGTCAGGCGCTGTTCTTCCTCGTCATGCAGGAAACGCACGCCGCTGGCGTCGATGAACAGGCTGCGCTTGATCCTTCGCCCGCCGGACTGCTGCATGCCGCGCCAGTTCTTGAACGACTCGGACATCAGGCGCCAGGTGGGGATCGAGACGATGGTCTTGTCGAAGTTCTGCACCTTGACCGTGTGCAGCGTGATGTCCACCACGTCACCGTCGGCGCCGACCTGGGGCATCTCGATCCAGTCGCCGACCCGCAGCATGTCGTTGCTGGTCAGTTGCACGCTGGCGACGAACGACAGCAGGGTGTCCTTGTAGACCAACAGGATCACCGCCGACATCGCACCCAGGCCCGACAGCAGTAACAGGGGCGAGCGGTCGATCAGGGTGGCAACGATGATGATCGCGCCAAACACATACAGCACCATCTTCGTCAGTTGCACGTAGCCTTTGATCGAGCGGGTCCGCGCATGTTCGGTGCGGGCGTACACGTCCAGCATGGTGCTGAGCAGGGCACTGAGGCTCAGCACCATGAACAGGATGGTGAACGCCAGGGCGACATTGCCCAGGAAAATCATGCTGGTCTTGCTCAGTTCCGGCACCAGGTGCAGGCCGAACTGGATGATCAGCGACGGCGTCATCTGCGCCAGGCGATGAAAGACCTTGTTCTGGCGCAGGTCGTTGACCCAGTTCAAGGCCGGTTGGCGCCCCAGCAACTTGGCGGCGTGCAAAATCAGGTAACGCGCCACGCGCCCGAGTACCAATGCGATGACCAGCAGCAACATCAGGGCGATGCCGGAATGCAGGATCGGGTGCTGGTCAAGGGCACCCCAGAGGTCTTGGATGTTGACCCAGAGTTGTTTGATGTCCATGGACGAAACGGTTCTTCTATAAAGACGCGACGGTGCGATTAGAGCATTTAAGCCCGGTCAAGTGACCGTTGATGCAGTAACGGCTGATAAAAATGCACTGATTTACCGCCGTTTGTATAAAGAAACTCGGCCTTCGCGCTCGAAACCGTTACCCTATGCAGCTGTTTTTTTGCATTTCTTCGAGGTAGCACCCGTGTTTTCCCAATTCGCCCTGCACGAACGCCTGCTCAAAGCCGTGGCCGAGCTTAAATTTGTCGAGCCAACGCCGGTGCAGGCAGCGGCTATTCCGCTCGCGCTCCAGGGGCGTGACCTGCGGGTGACGGCGCAAACCGGCAGCGGCAAGACCGCCGCGTTCGTGCTGCCGATCCTCAACCGCCTGATCGGCCCAGCCAAGGTCCGCGTCAGCATCAAGACCCTGATCCTGTTGCCGACCCGTGAACTGGCCCAGCAGACCTTGAAGGAAGTGGAGCGCTTCTCGCAGTTCACCTTCATCAAGTCCGGCCTGATCACCGGCGGCGAAGACTTCAAGGTCCAGGCCGCCATGCTGCGCAAGGTGCCGGACATCCTGATCGGCACCCCAGGGCGGATGATCGAGCAGTTGAACGCCGGCAACCTCGACCTCAAGGAAGTCGAAGTGCTGGTGCTGGACGAAGCCGACCGCATGCTGGACATGGGCTTTGCCGAAGACGTGCAGCGCCTGGTGGATGAATGCGTCAATCGCCAGCAGACCATGCTGTTCTCCGCCACCACCGGCGGCTCGGGCTTGCGCGAGATGATCGCCAAGGTGCTGAACAACCCTGAGCACTTGCAGCTCAACGCGGTCAGCCAACTGAACTCCACCACCCGCCAGCAGATCATCACCGCTGACCACAACCAGCACAAAGAGCAGATCGTCAACTGGTTGCTGGCCAACGAGACCTACGAAAAAGCCATCGTCTTCACCAACACCCGGGCCATGGCCGACCGCATCTACGGCCGCCTGGTGGCCCAGGAATACAAGGCGTTCGTACTGCACGGCGAGAAAGACCAGAAGGACCGCAAGCTGGCCATCGACCGCCTCAAGCAGGGCGGCGTGAAGATCCTCGTCGCCACCGACGTCGCCGCTCGCGGCCTGGACGTGGAAGGCCTGGACATGGTCATCAACTTCGACATGCCCCGCAGCGGCGACGAATACGTGCACCGCATCGGCCGTACCGGCCGTGCCGGCAACGACGGCCTGGCGATCTCGCTGATCTGCCACGGCGACTGGAACCTGATGTCGAGCGTCGAGCGCTACCTCAAGCAGAGCTTCGAGCGCCGCACCATCAAGGAAGTCAAAGGCACCTACGGCGGACCGAAGAAGGTCAAGGCCTCGGGCAAAGCCGTTGGTGTGAAGAAGAAAAAGGTCGACGCCAAGGGCGACAAGAAGAAAACCGGCGCCAAGGCCCCGACCAAACGCAAGACCGCCAACCGCCCGAAGACCGACGCCCCGTCGCTGGTCAGCAAGGACGGCATGGCCCCGCTCAAGCGCCGCAAGCCAGAGGCGCCGGCGGCTGAGTGAAACCGCGTTAGCGCTTGATAAAAAGAACCGGACCTTGGGTCCGGTTTTTTTATGGGGGAGTACTCAAACTCAAGTCCAGGGCAGGGCCCCTGTGGCGAGGGGGATTTGTGGGAGCAAAGCTTGCTCGCGATACAGACGCCTCGATTTCTGAAAGACCGCATCGCCTTCATCGCGGGCAAGCCTTGCTCCCACAAATCCCCTCGCCACAAAAGCGGGCTGGGCTGGGCTCGGCTGTGGCTAATCACCCAGCTTTCTTTTCTGCGCTCTTCAATTCTTCCAGGCGCTTATCAATCAGCTGGCACTTATCCGGCACATCCTTACTGGCAGTCTCCAGGTCCATGGCCTGCAACTTGTCGTTCATTTCCTTGGCCTTGGTCGGGTTCTGTTCGGTGAGCTTGGTCACTTCATTTGCCAATTGTTCGCGCTTGGCGGTCGCTTGCTCTGGCGTGCAAGTGGCCCAGGCGGGTAGGGCACAAGTGAGGGTGGCTGCAAGGGTGAGTTTCAAGAGGGTTTTCATGGCAGGGCCTCATATTCCTTGTTGGGCAGGTAATGGGTTGAGGCCCGGGTTGGCTGGAAAGTTCACCTTGAGTCGCCACCGCTAGAGGTCTTTTTCGGCGTTCTCCTAGCCGATATTAAACAGTCGACTACCATGGAGGATGCGTTTGGACACTTCGCTGTCGGTGCAGATCATGCTTTAGCAAATGGAATAACTATCCAGGCATACGTATGACCTGAGGTAGTCACTCACTCAAGGAATGAAACCTATGAGCCTTAGAACGATACTCGGTCGGTTGATGTTGTGTCTGTGTGGTCTATTTGCGCTCTCATCGGCCTATGCGGAGCGGCTGATTACCGCCACGCCGCTATTACAAGGTGGGGGGATTGTCGTCGATGTCTTTGACAATCCAGCCGCCTCAGGCGGCAAGCCTTCTTCGACGAGCACTGTGCCATTCAAGTCCACATACACTGTTCCGGTGGTGCAGTCGTTCAAGGGCCAGGTCTATATGTTCTGGACCAGTAGAGATGATCAGAAAAAAATCTATTATTCCTCCTCAGTAGAGGGGAAAAGCTGGTCCGCACCAAAATTCATCCCGGTGGGCAGCATCTTGACTGATGTCTCGGCAACCGTATTCAAGCAAGAACTGGTACTGACCTTTGCTGATGTGCAAGGTCGCTTAAATACTATCAGCTCTCGGGATGGAAACGGCTGGCCGCCTAATGTCAGCCCTGTTCCGACCGTCCATACGGCCGCAAGTAACAAGCCTGTCGTCTATAACGGTCAGTTGTTCATCTTGTATAACGAAAACAGGGGTAAGGCTGTTTATTACGTGACCTATGATGGCGATAAATGGAGCCCGGAAAAAACCGCATTCCAAGAAGGCCCCGAGACGATCGTGAATCTGGTACCTGTCGTCTATAACGGTGATTTGAGGGTCTATTACACTTTTTTTAACGGCGGCCTGTTCGAGCGTACTTATGACCGGGGTGGTAACTGGGGCGCGAAGCAGGGGCTGACGGGGATACCTGACAAGAGCCCCCTGAACAGTGCAACGATGGTCAATGAGCGCTTGTTCATCAGCAGTGGCCCCAATACTTATTATTCAGCCGATTCAATCGGCCCAACCGGTTCAACCGCTGGACTTAAATGGGCGCCTTATTACGCTTATTCCGGGCGCTCTGCCTACCCCTCGGGGTTGGGGGTTTCCTATGCCATTACTACAAGCGATCTAACCGCGCGTGACCCGCAACTGCCTGTGGATCTGCCGACGGGCCTTAGCCATACCGACTATGCAACCTTCGCCTGGCGCAGCTTTTTCGCACTCAACAATACGGCTGCGGCACCATTGCCCGCTAACCGCGGCGTCGGCAACCCCGCCAGCAGCTTTGCCGATTCGGGCAAGGTGCCGAAGTCTCCCAGTCCCTTGTTATGGCAAACCTTCGCGCACCGTACTGAGTTGTTTCCAGGAATGAACAGAAACGGAGCAGGCGGCCCTACGCGTCCGTTTGGTTCTGACCCGCAATACAGTTACATCGAGTTTCCCCAGGGGGCACCTTTGGCGTCGGGCGCTACCTATGCTCATTACAACAATCTGGACGAGGCGACCCAAATCGGTCAGAACGCCATATTTTTCCCGGTTAATCCTCCACATGCAGCGAAGACAACAGAAGACCCAACCGGGGACTACGCGCCTTCAAAGGACAGCCAGATATTGTTTGAGGCGAAGGCGAATCCGGTCATCTATGAGTATGCTCAGAAGCTGACGAGCTATCCCGAAACCAATATCGTCTTGCCCGACGGCGCGGTGGAGGTCAAGGCGGCATGGCGCAAGCTGGCAGACATCCCAGTAGAGAATCGCGGGCGCTACCATACGGCAACGGTGGTGACCTACCAAGGCACCGATGCTAATCCGACGGCTCACAACGAAGACTACGCATTGGTTGCGTTGCACATCATCCATAAGACGGCGAATTACCCGACCTTCATCTTTGCCACGTTCGAGCACGAAGATGCCCTCACATTACCTGACGGCAACTCGACGGGTCTCTACTACATCGCCAACTACAATAGGATTGATTACCCCACCATTTCCGCATTGAAGCCTGATGGTCCACCGGTCGCTAAGTTCTCCGACGGCAACGCAATCCATAAGGTTGTCCTGCCCAAGACCGATTTCGTGGCGTCGAGCGTTAACCCACGAATCTACTCCGGTACCAAGGGGATACCCAAGGGGCAGGCCGGTCCGATCACTGTAGTGCAACCGCTAACCGTCTTTAACGAAGTCGCGGCGGTCAACAAACAGGTCCAGGCGCTGATGGAGGGGAGCAGCGAGTTCACCCATTCAGTCTGGAAGCATTACCGGCTTAAAGGGGTGCAGGCCATCCCTTCGAGCGAACAAACAGATCCGGATTACTACCTGGCCAATATCATGGTCGAAAGCAGCCAGCCGGGGATCCAGCTGTTTCGCGGAAGCAATTCTTTCCCCATTCCAGAGGACAGCGTCCTGACCAATACCCGTGACTTTAAGAACATCAGGGTGCCGGATTATGACCATGGCACGCAAAGCCTGACCATGGGCGGTTGCATGGGGTGTCACGGCATTGCCCAGAGCCAATTGAAACAAGGCTTCAGTTTCCTGTTTGATGCGATCAAACCACCCAAGGTCAAACCTCATACGCCGAACTTCGTTGAGCCTACCGGCTTCAGGAACCCAGAAACCGTAGGCTTGCCGGATCCTCACACCATGGTTGAGCGGGCCCGGAAATATGCTTTGGGCTTTCAGAATCAGGACGTGGTTGAGAATACGGGCAAGTAGCAGCCAAACACCTTGAGCAGGGGGGCGCAAACGCGGACCGCCCTGCTGTCTGAAACAGGAGCAACGCTCTTTCAATAAAAAAACCGGACCTTGGGTCCGGTTTTTTTATGGGTGGCGGACCCGGCCGCAGCTGCAAAGGGCGAAACGAGAATAGATAGAAACCTGGATTGTTGCCGCTTTACGATCTGTGGGTTGCTCGCCAGCATGTTGATTTGTTGCAGGTAGGAAAGCTCGCTTTCGCATGATTCATTCCCTGGACAATTCGGTCCTCCCCTTGGCGCGTGCGACTACTTCCATCGCTTTGTCGATATAGCTTGTATCGCCGGTTTCCCGGGTATCTCTCATGAACTCTGCAATGGCCTCTGATGTGCTGAGATATTCTGCGGGGTCAAACTCTGTGAAGGTCTCAATCATTTTGTGCTCTCCACGCATGTGAAAACGGCGACCCAAAGGTCGCCCGTTTTCATTATTCCGCTGCCTGCGTCCGCAACCGTCTCCCAATCACGTCCATCACATCACACCCATCGCGCAACCCTATCGTCAGCATCTTGCAGAAGTCAGAAAGCACCAACGTATCGGAGCTGATATCCGAACGGAATGCGATGTTTTCCAGCAGTTGGGTTACGGTTCGAATGCGGTAATCAGCTGTTTCGAAAAGGACATCGAGCGGGGCTTCGGTGTCGATGAGCAGGGTGGCCGGGATGCAGTCGATTCCGGTGATAGGCATGTATCTGGTCATAAGCAGAGCCTCGAAAGTTGATGAGTCTCTCTGTAGATCGGGTCGCCAAACCCGGTCGCCTTTTTGGGCGACGAGGGACTATAGGGCGATCCGCTCTTGAGCCACAAGACACCGCTTTCCGAGCTTCATGTAGGACGTTTGACCTGGTAATTGTCGGCTTAGGCTTAGGCTCAGGCAAAGCAAGCGACTGCTGCGCAGTCGAGCGGGAGCAAGCTCCCTCGCCACGGGGATCACGCTCGACTTGGGCGGGGTGGCGCATCAGCTGTGGCAGCAGCCGTGGGGCTTGGCCTCTTCGTATTTATCGTGGTGCCGCACCCAGTCCATGATTTCGTCTTCGTTGCGGCCCTTGGGCGTCAGGTCGAGGTAGTTGTAGGTGCCGACCAGGATGTCGAGGCCGCGGGCGTAGGTGGAATAGGTGTGGAAGATGTCGCCGGCTTCGTTGCGATAGAAGACGCTCAGGCCGGGGAGTTCGCCTTCGGTGGTGTCGGTTTTTTCGTAGTTGTAGGTGGCTTTTCCGGTGGCGGTGTCTTCGGCTTTGAAGCTGACGCCGAAGTCGTAGTTGAAGTCGCAGCCTTCGGATGAGACCCAGTCGAAGGCCCAGCCCATGCGGCGTTTGAAGGGTTGGAATTCGGCGAAGGGCGCGTGGGAGACGGCCACGATGGCGACGTCGTGGTGGGCCAGGTGTTGGTTGGCGCCGTCGATGTGGTCGGACAGGAATGAGCACCCTGGGCAGCCTTCTTTCCAGCCTTCGGCGAACATGAAGTGGTAGATGATCAGTTGGCTGCGGCTGCCGAACAGGTCGGCCAGGCTCAGTTCGCCGTGGGGGCCTCGGAAGCGGTAGGGTTTTTCGATTTTTACCCAGGGCAGCGCGCGACGTTCGGCGCTGAGTTTGTCTCGTTCGCGGGTGAAGGCTTTTTCGTGGGCCAGGTGTTGGCGGCGGGCGGCGAGCCATTCTTCCCGCGAGACGACTGGATGATTCTCTACGTTCATGGTGATTTCTCCTGTGGTCAGAGCCGCGAAATCGGCCTTCAACAGTTGGTCGTTTGGCCTCGGAGCATTTCGACAGGCCGTTGGTCGGCTCAAGGCAGAGACCGCCTGGAAACCCGGCTGAACGGCGGCGCGGCGCCTCGGTCACAACCTAAGTAGGCATCTCACTCTTTGGAGGATGGACCAGGATGACGACTTATAACTGGGACTTGATCGAACGGTTGTTGCACGAAGTGCAGAACGGCGCCGGTCACAGCTTTACCCCTCGGCCTTATGCGGAGCAGTACGCGGCGGCGAAGGCGGCTGAAGGCGAGGCGATCGAGAGCCTCGATCATCTGAAAACGGTTGCCGGGGAGTACGAAAAGTTGCTGCTCATGCGTGGCTATATTGAGCCTCGGCCGGAGGAAGAGGGCGGTAACGGCGGGAATTTTGTGCTGACGCCGCGGGGCTCGCGGTTGTTGAGCCTGATCGACAGCAGCATTCCGGGTAACGATCACCCGCGCCAGGTGCTGGATGATCAGGAAGATGCACTGGATGAGTCTACGTTTGATGAGTTGGCTTCGAAGCCGCAGATTGCCTGACAGGCCTGCACTGAATCCCATGGGAGCTGGGCTTGTGTGGGAGCAAGGCTTGCCCGCGATGCAGGCAACACGGTCTATCAGATGGACCGAGGTGATGCTATCGCGGGCAAGCCTTGCTCCCACACAAGCTCGCTCTCACATGGGATCTCAGTGGTTTTAGGAGCGTGTGGCTTTCAGGCACTTCAAGTCAGTGAAATCCTTCTTCACCCCGTCGATTTTCTTCAGCAGCCGTTCGCGCTGGGGCGGGGTGCTTTGGGCCATCAGGTCCACCAGCAGGCTGCGGGCCTGGGCTTCGGTTTTGCTGAAGGCCTCGCGGTAGGCAGGGGTCCAGAGGCTTTCGCGATTGACCAGCAGTTGCTCGATGCGTTTGGGAAAGTCGGGGCTGTGGCGTTGGGCTACGGCTTCGCTGAACTGGTTTTGCCAGTGGGCGCGGTTGGCGATCCATTGCTGGTTCTGGTCGCCGAGGGCGGTGGACCAGGCCATCACCCGTTGGCGCTGGGCGTCGTTGAGCGGGCCGAGCCAGTCGTTCAGGCGTTTGACCATGCGTTCGCTGCGTTGCTGGATCTGCTCCTGCGACGTCGGCTTGAGGTATTGCTGCTGGCGTTTGCGCTGGTCCTTGACGAAGGCGGCGTCCATGTCATCGACTTGGTCGTCGTTCAGGCCTTGCAGCAGTTCGATGGCCGAAGGGGTGATTGCCCGGGCGGTTTCGGCGATGGCGGCCTTGGCTTCCCGGGTACGCTGCTGCAGGGCTTCGTCGGTTACCTGCTCGGTTTGCACCATGGTCTTGAGGCGATCCAGCCAGTCGAGGTAGCCGGGCAATTGGGTGGTGCAATGCCAGCTCAGGTGTTCCTCGAGGCGTTCGTTGAACCAGTCCTTTTTCTCGCCGTTGATCTCCAGGTAATCGTTGAGGGTCCAGGGGATGATCAGGTCGAGGTTGCGGTAGGCCAGGCCTATACGGCTGCAGGCGGTGAGTGTCAGCAGCAGGGCGATGAACATGGCGGTGCGGGTCAACCAGCGCGGCATGAGCGAGTCCTTGCAAAGGCGTAGGTGCTTTGTTTGAGCATGGCAGGTGCGCGGCAGTTCAGCCGATCGAATAAGTAACGCTTAGTAAAAAGGATGGGCCATCTTGAGGGTCAGCAGGCTGTCGCATTCGCTGTTGTGGCCGGAGTAGGCCGAGCAACTGCTGCCGCTGAGGCTTGAGTCGCTGTAGATCAGGTCCAGGTCGATGCCCATCCAGGGGCGGGAAATTTTCAATGACCAGTCGCTGAAACTGCCGACATAACCGTTCTCGACCGAGACCGGTGTATTAAGCCGGTGGGTGGTGTATTTGGCGCTGATGCCAATGCCGAACGGCACATTGCCACCCAGGTCGGCAAACAGCGTGCTGTTCTGTTTGTCCGGGTCGTTGCTCAGGGCGGCGCCAAGACGGCTGCCGAGTACGGTCAGGCCGCCGTAGAACTCCTGGCTGTCGAGGGTATCGACGGTGGGGTAGCTGTAGTGGATCAGGCCGACTTCATAACCCAGGGTCTGGTCGAAGGGCTGTTTAAAGCCTATGTAGGAATCGACCTCAAGGTCGGCGGATGATGTCAGGCCGGCGCTGGGGGACCACTGGCCGACGTACCAGCCGCTGTCGTGGCTCAGGTCCAGGCCACCATGAAACGAACCGGTGCTCGACGGCGTGACCAGGCCCTCGGCCATGCTGCGGCTGGGGGTGGTGCCAAGCTTGAGGTCGAAGTCGCCGAGTTCGCGTTGGAATACCTGCCCATGGGCGAGGGAACAGGTCAGTAGGCTGATCGTCAACAGAACAATAGGGGCGCGCATGCTTCACTCCATAAAAAGCGAGAAGCAGGATCGGTAACTAAGCTGAAACGCTTGGACTAGAGAGGTGCAAGCATACCGGCGAATGCTCGGCAGCGAGGGCCGTTCGTCGATTCATGGGAAATGGGTAAGGCGGGGAGGGTTCCAGTCCAAGCGCTTCGAAGCTCAAAGCGCTTTGGGACCAGGTGACGCGCAGGTTACTTCTTGCCCAGGCTGATCTGCTTGGACGGGCCGAATGTCTGGCCGCTGACGCCTTTGGCAATTTGCTGGATCTCGCCGCCGGACTTGAGGAACGCAGCGATCTGGTCGTTGATCGACTCGCTGGTTTCAACGGCTGGAGCTGGCTTTGCTTTGCTGTTGGATGCTTTTACGCGCATGACGGCCATTAACCTGTAGATAATTAATTGGGCCAGGCATCGTACAGGAAATACTTGACAATTGCTTGGCAAATATCCTTCTGAATTATCGCTGTCGTGATGGGAGTAATAGACGACTCTCCTGCAATTATTGCCCTAAGCCTCTGTTTTAAATAACAACCGGGGGAGAAATAGGGCGCCGATGGCGAGCGATACGCAGCGCCGCCCGCCTGACGAATGGCCGTGCCTGTGGCGTAAGCCCAGGAAAATCAACGGTTGTGCAGGGCCTTGCTGGCAAACCTTGCCTGCGACCACGAATCGCGCGGCAAAACCGGGTAGAATGCCGCCCACGCAATGAGGGTATTGGAAATGGCTTTAGTCGGGCGCTACAACAGTTTGCAAGTGGTTAAACACACTAACTTCGGTTTATATCTGGATGGCGGTGCGGACGGCGAAATCCTGCTGCCCAATCGATATATTCCCAAGGATATTCCCAGTGAAGATGAAGACTGGCTCAATGTTTTCATTTATCTGGACAGCGACGACAAACTGATCGCCACCACGGAAAAACCGAAAGTTCAGGTGGGTGAATTCGCCAGCCTGAAAGTGGTTGAAGTCAACAGTATCGGCGTGTTCCTGAATTGGGGCCTGCCCAAGGACCTGTTGCTGCCGTATTCCGAAGAAAAGCGCCAGATGACCGCTGGCGAGTACTGCGTGGTGCATGTCTACCTCGACAAGCACACCCGCCGCATCACCGCCACGGCGCGCCTGGACCGTTATCTGGACAAGACCCCGGCCAACTATACGCCGGGCCAGGAAGTGGATTTGCTGGTCGCCGAAGCCACCGACATGGGCTTCAAGGCGATCATCAATAACAAGCACTGGGGCTTGATCCACAAGAACGAAATCTTCAAGTTCATGCGCGCCGGCAAACAGGAAAAAGGCTTCATCAAGGAAATCCGCCCGGACGGCAAGATCAGCCTGAGCCTGCAGCCGGTGGGCCAGGAAGCCGCCACCAGCCTTAACGCGAAGATCCTCGCCAAGTTGCGTGAGAACAACGGCACCTTGCCGGTCAGCGACAAGAGCGACCCGGCGCTGATCAGCAGCCTGTTTGGCGTGAGCAAGGGCAACTTCAAGAAAGCCATTGGTGCGCTGTACAAGAATGGGCAGATTGTCATTCATGCCGATCGCATTGAATTGAGCTGATCTTCAGACGAGCCACTGCATCTGTGGCAAGTAAGGGTTTTATGTGGCCAGGGAGGCCCGCTGTGGGAGCAAGGCTTGCCCGCGATGAAGGCGATGCGGTCTTTCTGAAACCGAGGCGCCTGTTTCGCGAGCAAGCTTTGCTCCCACATAGCGGCGCGCTGCGACTTTCCTCTGTATACAAAACCCTGCACCTTTAGCATGCACCCACGCCCTGTTCGTGGGCGCATGCCTGCGCTTGCCCGGCTTTAACCGCCGCTGCACACCCCGGTTTGTCTCACATTTCGTCGCTATGGCACGCATTCTGCGTAGCAACGCGTATACAAACCATGCCGGCTCCCGTGCGCAGTATGGTGAGCAGGTCGATACGGGGGCACGGCGGTCCTCAAAGGAGCCCCGCAATGTCCGAGCAATTGCCCAACGGCTACAGCCCCCGCCTCTATAACGAGGATTTGGGCCCGCTGCCGCAGAAATGGAATTGGTACAACATCTTCGCGTTCTGGATGAGCGATGTGCACAGTGTGGGCGGCTATGTGTTTGCCGCCAGCCTGTTCGCGCTGGGGTTGGCGAGTTGGCAGGTGTTGATTGCCTTGCTCGGCGGGATCTGCATCGTGCAGTTGATCGCCAACCTGGTCGCCAGGCCGAGCCAGCAGGCGGCGGTGCCGTATCCGGTGATCTGTCGGCTGGCGTTCGGCGTGTTCGGGGCGAATATTCCTGCAGTCATCCGTGGCTTGATCGCCGTGGCCTGGTACGGCATTCAGACGTACCTGGCCTCCAGTGCGCTGATCATCGTGGTGTTGCGGTTTTTTCCTTCGATGGAAGCCTACGCGACGCCGCATTTTGCCGGTTTGTCCTACCTGGGCTGGTTCGGTTTCCTCAGCTTGTGGTTCGTCCAGGCGCTGGTGTTCTGGACCGGTATGGAATCGATCCGTCGCTTCATCGATTGGGCCGGGCCGGTGGTGTATGCGGTGATGTTCCTGTTGGCTGGTTGGATCGTGTGGAAGGCCGGTTGGAGCAACATCAGCTTCACCCTGGCGGAAAAGTCCCTGTCCGGTTGGCAGGCGTTCGGCCAGGTGATCGTGGCGACGGCGTTGGTGGTGTCGTACTTTTCCGGTCCGACCCTGAACTTCGGCGATTTCAGCCGTTACTGCCGGAGCATGTCTGACGTGCGTCGAGGCAATTTCTGGGGGCTGCCGGTGAATTTCCTGGCGTTCTCCCTGGTCACCGTGGTGATTGTTTCCGGGACCTTGCCGGTGTTCGGCGAAATGCTCCATGACCCGATCGCCACAGTGGCGCGCATCGACAACAGTGTGGCCGTCTTGCTGGGCGCCTTTGCCTTTGTGACCGCCACCATCGGCATCAACATTGTCGCCAACTTCGTTTCCCCAGCCTTCGACTTCGCCAACGTCGCCCCCAGCAAGATCAGCTGGCGCGCCGGCGGCATGATCGCGGCGGTGGCGTCGATTTTCATTACGCCGTGGAACCTGTTCAACAACCCCGAAGTGATCCACTACACCCTGGATGTGCTGGCGGCGTTCATCGGCCCGCTGTTCGGGATCCTGCTGGTGGATTACTACCTGATCAAAAAACAGCAGATCGACGTCGATGCGCTGTTCAATGATGGGCCGAGCGGGCGTTATTACTACAGCGGTGGCATCAACTGGACCGCAGTCAAGGCGCTGATCCCGGCAACGCTGATGGGCGTGGCGATCACCTTCACGCCGCTGCTGCAACCGATGGCCAACTTTGCCTGGTTCACCGGTTGCTTCCTCGGCGGGGTGTTGTATTTCGCCTTGGCGCGACGTGAGCCGACCGCGCAGTCGAACAAAGCGTTCAGCCCGGCCGGCCAGGCCTGATCAACGCAGGGCGGTCTGGGCGCAAGACCTTGCCGCGCCCCGGCTGGCGGGCCGCAGCAACAGGCCGCCGGCCAGCAGCAGACCGCTGCCGGCGATGATCAGCGCCGGTTGCAGGCCGCCGCTGAAATGGCTGCTCAGCGCCGCTAGCAGTGGCCCGCTGAGCTGGCCCACGGCAAAGCAGGCGGTCAACAGGCCAGCGTTGCGCTGGGTGGCGTGGGGCGCCAGTTCCCGGGAGCGCAGCATCACCAGCTGCATGCAGGCCAGGAACGGCGTGCCACACAGAATTACGCCCAATGCCAGGCCCGGTCCGCTGCCCAGCAGGCAGGCAAATACGCCGGCGGCTTGCAGCCAGAGCGTACCGATCAGCCAGCGACCGGTGGTGTTCGGGTTGGGTCGACGCAGGCTGACCAACAACACGCCGCTGGCGGCGGCCAGGCCGAAGCAGGGCCAGAACAGCTCGGCCAGCCATTGCCCGTGGAACTGCGCCGAGGCCATTTGCGACAGGAACGTGGCCGGGATGATGTAGCCCAGGCCGTACAGGGTGTACACCACGCCGAGGCGAGCGATGCCACGGTTCGGTGAGGGAGTGGCCGTTGCTGCAACGGTCGCGGTTGCGGCGGGTTGCGGCAGGATCGGCAAGATCACCAGCAACATCGCCAACCCCACACCGGCATATACCAGCCACAGGGTCGCAGAGGTCTGGCCCAGCAGGTTCGAGCCCAACGCCAACAAACCTGTCAGAAATATCCCCAATCCAGGGCCGGCAAACACCAATGCGCCGAGCCGTGGTCGTCCCGCCGCCGCTGCCAAGGGTTGGCTCAGGGCGGTGATCATCACCATCACCCAGGCGCTCGCCACGCCGGTGCCAAAACGCAATGCCAGGTGTGGCCAGAAACCCCAGGCCCAGAACGACGCCAGGGTCAGCAGCACGCACAGCCACAGGCCGCCGAGCAACCGTCGCCGCACCTGTTCCGGACGGCGGGCGAACATGGCGTCCAGCGCGCCGAGGAAATAGCCCAGGTAGTTGGCCGCGGCAATCAGACCGGCGGCGGTCAAGTCGAGCTGACCTTCGCCGATCAAATGAGGTAACTGCGGTGTAAGGGCGAAGCGGCCAATGCCCATGGCCATCATCAGCGCGATGAAACTGCCGAGCAGGCGAATTAGAGGTGACATGGTCGTTCTCCGGGTGTCGGGGCGAATGACCGTCAGGCTAGGACTGATTGACTTTCATTAAAAATGAATAATAGTGAGTAACTTGTTCTTTTTTGGAGAAGGTCATGGAGTTCAGCCAATTGCGGATTTTCCAGGCCGTGGCCGAGGAAGGTTCCATCACCCGGGCCGCCGAGCGCCTGCACCGGGTGCCGTCGAACTTGTCGACCCGTCTTAAGCAGCTGGAAGAGCAACTGGGCGTGGACCTTTTCTTGCGTGAGCGTCAGCGTTTGCAGTTATCACCGGCAGGAAAAGTCCTGTTGGACTACACGGCCAAGCTCTTCGCCTTGCACGACGAAGCCCATGCCGCCGTGCAGGGCGGGCAGCCGGCCGGGGACTTCCTGCTGGGCACGATGTACAGCACGGCAGCGACGCATCTGCCGGACCTGCTGGCGGCTTATCACCGAGCGTATCCGGCGGTGAACCTGCAAGTGCAGTCCGGGCCGAGCGGCGAATTGTTTGAGGGCCTGCTCACCAATCGGCTCGACGCGGCGTTGGTGGACGGCCCGCTGGAGCTGGCGGGGCTCGATGGCGTGCCGTTGTGCGACGAGCGGTTGGTGCTGATCACCGAGGCCGATCATGCACCGGTACGCAGTGCGCTGGATGTGCAGGGCCGCGCGGTGTTCACGTTCCGGCGTGGTTGTTCATACCGGATGCGTTTGGAGGCCTGGTTTGCCCATGACCACGCGACCATGGGCCGGGCGATGGAAATCGAGTCTTACCAAGGGATGCTGGCGTGTGTGATCGCCGGGTCCGGGGTGGCGTTGATGTCCGAGTCGATGCTGGCCAGCCTGCCGGGCCGCGAGCGGGTGACGGTGCATCCGCTGGCCGAGCCGTTTGCCAGCGCCACCACCTGGCTGATGTGGCGCAAAGGCATGGTCGGGGCCAACCTCAACGCTTGGATCGAATTGCAACAACAGGCCTGGCCGCGAGCGCCCATGACGACGGCGCAATCGGCTTGAACTCCGGGAGGTGGATTTGGATCAATTCAGTAACAGATCATTGCAAACTGAGACGAGCATTGCGTAGAACATCGGACTATTATCAGTGCGAAGGGGCCACAGTAATTTGCCGCTCGTACCACCCTGAGGGGGCACCACGATGAAAGAGAAAATCCAGAATTGGCTTCACGACCTGGGTGTCGCGCTTGGCCTGATCGAGCCACCGATGCAACCGGTACCGATCCGCACCGATGACGAGCAACGCCGCCGCCAACCGCGCCGCCGGTAAACCCACCAGGAATTTGGAGAGATCGCAGTTCCGGACCATTTCAATTGAGATGGCCCGGAACTGCGATCTTTTTTATTGGTGATGCGAGCCCCTGTGGCGAGGGGATTTATCCCCGCTGGGCTGCGCAGCAGCCCTAAAGCAGTGGGCTCAATCTTCCTGGCACACCGGATTGCCTGGATTGGGGCTGCTTCGCAGCCCAGCGGGGATAAATCCCCTCGCCACAAGTGTGTTCGGCTTGATTCGGTTTCGCTCAAACCACCTTGGCCACCACGCTCGGCCGTGGCGACAACAAGCTCACCAGCACAAAACTCACCAGCGCCACGCTCAGGCTGTAGTAGATCGGCGTGTTGGCGTCCAGGCCGTCCTTGAGCATGAAGAGCAGCGCGGTCAGGAAGCCCAGCGACATGCTGGTGATCGCGCCGGCGGTGGTGGCGCGTTTCCAGTAGATGGCGCCGATCAGCGGGATCAGCATGCCGCCCACCAACAGGTTGTAGGCCAGGGTCAGGGCGCTGATGACGTCGCTGACCACCAGGGCGATCACCAAGACCACCACGCCCATCAGCAGGGTCGCGATGCGGTTCTCGTGGACGTCGCCATTGCCACTCTCGCGGCCCTGGCGCAGACGGGGCAGCAAGTCCTGGACCACCGTAGTGGACGCCGCGAGCAGGCCCGCTGCGGCGGTGGACATCAAGGCTGCCAGGGCGGCGGCGATCACCAATCCACGAATGCCGTTGGGCAGGCTGGTCTGGACGATGCTGGCGAAGGCGTTGTTGACGTTCGCAAGGTCCGGCAGCAATACCTTGGCCGCCATGCCGATCAACGCACCGGCCAGGCCGTACAGCACGCAGTACAGGCCGGCGGCGGTGCCGGCGACTTTGGCCACGCCTTCGCTGCGGGCGGTGAACACCCGCTGCCAGATGTCCTGGCCGATGAAGATGCCGAAGAAGTAGATCAGGAAGTAGGTGAGGATAGTGTCCCAGCCAATCGCGGTGAAATCGAAGTAGCTGGCCGGCAAGGCCGCGACCATTGCGTCCCAGCCGCCGGCATCGACGATAGACATTGGCATCAGCAGGAACACCAGGCCAACGGTCATGATCAGAAATTGCACGATGTCGGTGAGGGTCAGTGACCACATGCCGCCGATGGTGGAATACAGCACCACCACGCCGCCGCCCACCAGGATCGACACCCAGAACGGCAAGCCGAACAGCACCTGCATCACGGTGCCGATGGCGATGGTCGAGGTGGCGCCGATCATCAGCGCATAAACCAGCATGATCAACGCACTGGCCTGGCGCGCGGCCGGGTTGTAGCGGCGCTCCAGCACTTGGGTCACGGTGTAGATCTTCAGCTTGAGCAACGGCTTGGCGAGGAACAGGCTGAGGCCGACGATGCCCAGGCCAATGGCGCCGCACAACCAGAATCCGGAAATGCCGTAGACGTAGCCCAGGCGCACGGTGCCGATGGTGGACGCACCGCCCAGGACGGTGGCGGCCATGGTGCCCAGGTAGAAGCCCGGGCCGAGGTTGCGCCCGGCGACCAGGTAGTCGTCACGGGTCTTGGCGCGGCGCATGCCGTACCAGCCGAGGGCGATCATGCCGGCGGCGTAGATGAGAACGACGATTAAGTCCAAAGCCATGGTGGCGTGTCTCCGATTGTCTTTTTTGTAGGAAGTCGAGATGGCGCCGTGGACAGATGGAGTTGTGGCGAGGGGATTTAGCGAAACGTCGCACCGCCCCGCTGGGCTGCGAAGCAGCCCCAAAACAGCCAACTCAATCTGTCAGGCACACCGAGATGTCAGGATTTGGGAGCGCTGCGCGCTCCAGCGGGGATAAATCCCCTCGCCACAGGTTCAGCGCTCGGCGAGACCGAACCCTTGCTCCGCGGATCCCCCGGCCCATACACCGCCGCCGGCTCTGGAAACAGCCCCAGCAACACCAGGTACACCACCGACGCCAGGCCCAGGGTCACGGGCAGGCTGATGTCGATCCCACCGGCCAGTTCCCCCAGCGGCCCGACGAACTGCCCCGGCAGGTTGACGAAGCACAACCCCACCAGCGCGCTGGGGATCCATGCCCCCAGGCCGCGCCAGTTCCAGCCGTGGCTGAACCAGTAGCGCCCGCCGGTTTCGCCGCGGGTGAACACTTGCAGGTCATCCGGGCAGTAGAAGCCACGGCGCACCAGCAGGCCGATGATCATGATCACCATCCACGGCGTGGTGCAGGTGATGATCAGCACCGCGAAGGTCGAGACGCTCTGCACCAGGTTCGCCGCGAAGCGCCCGATGAAGATGAAGGCAATCGACAGCACGCCGATCAGCAGCGTCGCCTTGACCCGCGACAGCACCCGTGGAAACACGCTGGACATGTCCAGGCCGGTGCCATACAGCGACGTGGTGCCGGTGGACATGCCGCCGATCACCGCGATCAGGCACACCGGCAGGAAGAACCACCCCGGCGAAACCGCCAGCAATCCGCCCACGTAGTTGTTGGCCGCGATGTAGTCCGGCGCCTTGATCGCCACGATGGTGGCGGTGGCGAGGCCGAACAGGAACGGGATCAACGTCGCCAGTTGCGCAGCGATCACGGCCAGCATGATGCGGCGCTTGGGCGTGTTGCGGGGGATGTAGCGCGACCAGTCACCGAGGAACGCCCCGAAGGAAATCGGATTGCTCATGGCCACCAGCGCCGCGCCGATGAACGCTGCCCAGAAGCCCGGCTGGCCGAGGCTGACCGTGCCGGCGAATTGGCTGTCGAAGATCGGTGCGAAGGCGAAAATGCCCAGCAAAAACAGCAGGCTGGCCGCCCATACGGCGATGCGGTTGACCCACAGCATGAAGCGAAAGCCATAGATGCACACCGTCAACACCAGCAGGGCGAACAGGCCGTAGGCCAGGCCCAGGCTCAGGTCGGTCTCTGGCATGCCGATCAACCGTTTGGCGCCGCCGATCAACGCATCCCCGGAGCTCCAGACCGACAGCGAGAAGAACGCGATGGCGGTCAGCAACGAGAGGAACGAGCCGACGATTCGCCCGTGCACGCCGAAGTGTGCCCCGGAAGAAACCGCGTTGTTGGTGCCGTTGAGCGGGCCGAACAGGCCCATCGGCGCGAGAATGATCGAACCCACCAGGACGCCCAGCACAATCGCCCAGACCCCGGCCTGGAACGAAAGGCCGAACAGCACCGGAAAACTGCCGAGCACGGCGGTGGCAAAGGTATTGGCGCCGCCGAAGATCAGGCGAAACAGGTCGCCCGGACCGGCGCTGCGTTCGTGGTCGGGGATCTGCTCGACCCCGTTGGTTTCAATGTGCGTAAGGCTTTTATCGTTATTGTTATTCATGATCTGCTCCGATCATCGAGGCGCATTCATCGTGTGTGAATGTCGCCTGTTGCTAAGGGGATGGCAGCCCTTCCGGCATTGCGGACAAATGTTCGTGACAGGCCAGCCATAGGCCTTGTTGTTCTTGGCGAAACACAATGGTTTCGCGCTCCTGGCTAAAGTGCAGCTCCCCTTGCATGCGCAGCTCGGTGGCCACGTCATGGATGAAAATCGCCACGTCCCCTTGCAGGCTGACGAAGGCGTTGCTCGAAGTGCAATTGAGCACCTCGAAGCCATCCTCGGACCGCCAGCGATCCCACAACGCCAGGTAGGCATCGCGTGACAGCAGGGGCTGTTCGAGGGTGTAGAACACGAAACTCGCATCGGCCGTGAACGCGCCGAAGTAGGCGTCGCGGTCATTGCGGGCGAAGGCCGACACCAATTCGGCGGCGGCCTTGAGAACCTGATCTCGATCGTTCATGACCGCACCTCAGCGATGAACCACGCCGGGCAATACGCAGAGCATCTCGTACAGCAGGTTGGCGCCCAGCAGCGAGGTGTTGCCGGTGGTGTCGTACGGCGGCGAGACTTCTACCAGATCGCAACCGACCAGGTCGAGGCCCTGGCAGCCACGGACGATTTCGATCGCCTGGATGGTGGTCAGGCCGCCGATTTCCGGAGTGCCGGTGCCTGGCGCCCAAGCCGGGTCGATACCGTCGATGTCGAAGCTCAGGTACACCGGGCCGCCGCCGACTTTCTCACGTACTTCGGCCATCAGCGGGGCCAGGGATTTGTGCCAGCACTCTTCGGCCTGGACCACGCGGAAACCCTGGTTGCGGCTCCAGTTGAAATCATCGGCGGTGTAGCCCTGGGCCCGCAGGCCGATCTGCACTACGCGGTCGCAATCGAGCAGGCCTTCTTCCACGGCGCGGCGGAAGGTGGTGCCGTGGGCGATTTTCTCGCCGAACATGTGGTCGTTCACATCGGCGTGGGCGTCGATGTGCACCAGGCCGACCTTGCCGTGTTTCTTGTGGATGGCCCGCAGGATCGGCAGGGTGATGGTGTGGTCGCCGCCCAGGGTCAGGGGGATGACGTTGTGTTCGAGGATCTTGTGGTACGACTCCTCGATGATCCGCACCGCGTCCAGCAGGTTGAAGGTGTTGATCGGCACGTCGCCGATGTCGGCCACCGACAGCGAGTCGAACGGCGCGGCGCCGGTGGCCATGTTGTAGGGGCGGATCATCACGGATTCGGCGCGGATCTCACGCGGTCCGAAACGGGTGCCGGCGCGCAGGGAGGTGCCGATGTCCAGCGGCACGCCGACGAACGCAGCGTCCAGGCCGGCAGCGTTTTGCAAATGGGGGAGTCGCATCATGGTGGCGATGCCGCCGAAGCGCGGCATTTCGTTGCCGCCCAGTGGTTGGTGAAGAATCTTGTCCACGGGTAGGGCCTCATCGTTGTTTTATTTATCAGGGGCCGATTCTGCGAAAAGCCATTGTCGTGAAGAATCGCTGGCGGCAAATACTTAGTTCAGATTTTTCTAAACTAATGGCGGGTGGGGCGATAGACTCTCGCGATTGATGAGGTTAATGGTGGGCGCAAGCCTGTGGGAGCAAGGCTTGCCCGCGATGAGGTTCATGCGGTTTCCTCTGGAACCGAGGCGCCTGTATCGCGAGCAAGCTTTGCTCCCACAGATAAATCCCCTCGCCACAAATGTGCATTGACCTGCTTGTATGGAGACACCCCCATGGCCAACGCTCTACCCGACCTGAAACTACTGCGCATTTTTGTCAGCGTGGTCCGGCATCAGGGGTTCGCCAATGCCCAGCACGAACTCAACCTGTCCACGTCGGCCATCAGCACCTACATGAGCCAGCTTGAGTCGGCCCTGGGCCTGGTGTTGTGTCATCGCGGTCGGGGCGGGTTCAGCCTGACCAGCAAGGGCGAGTTGTTCCATCAGGAAACCTTGCGCCTGTTGGGCGAGCTCGAAGGGTTCGAGCAGTACGCGGCAGCGCTCAAGGGTGAACTGCGCGGCACGCTGAACCTGGGAGTGATTGACTCCACCGTCAGCGACAAGGCCTTGCCGTTCGCCGAAGCCATCGGTGCCTACAGCCAGGAGCATCCGGCGGTGCATTTGCACCTGTCGGTCATGAGCCCTTACGAGCTGCAACTCGGCGTGCAGGACAACCGCCTGGACCTGGCCATCGGTGCGTTTTCCACGCGCATGAGCGGGCTGGTCTACATGCCGCTGTACCGTGAACAGCACTGGTTGTATTGCAGCAACCGCCACCCGCTGTTCAACGAGCGGCGCATCCCCGAACAAGTCATCACCCAGCAGCGCATGGTCGGGCGCGGTTACTGGAGCCAGGCCGAACTGGCTCGCCACGGCTTCAAGCACAGCGCGGCGACCGTGGAGAGCATGGAGGCGCAGTTGATCCTGGTGTTGTCCGGCGCCTACGTCGGTTACCTGCCCGAGCACTACGCCCAGGCTTGGGTGGACAAGGGCGACTTGCGCGTGCTGCTGCCGGCGACCTTCGGCTATCAGGCGCCGTTTTCGATGATCGTGCGCCGTGGCCGCAGCCGCGAGCCGCTGATCCAGACCTTCCGCGATTTGCTCAAAGCTCAACTGAATCAGGCCTGACCATGTCCAGAACTCAATGCCCGCGCTGCCAACGACCGCAAAGCCACTGTCTGTGCCCGTTGATCCCCAGCCTCGACAGCCGCACCCGTGTCTTGCTGTTGCAGCATCCCAGCGAAGTGAACCATGCCTTGAACACCGCCCGCTTGGCGGCGTTGGGGCTTAACAACGCTGAACTGATCGTGGGCGAGGTGTTCGAGGATTTGCCCAGTTTGCTCAATCAACCGGGTTATCAGGCACGGTTGTTGTTTCCGGCTGACGATGCACAGCCGTTGCAGGCGTATGCGCCTTCCGATGAGCCGTTGCTGCTGGTCGTGCCCGACGGCACCTGGCGCAAGGCGCGCAAGCTGCTGCACCTCAACCCGCTGCTGGCGGCGCTGCCGAGGGTGACATTGGCCGAGGGCGGGGTGTCCCGTTACCGCTTGCGCAAGGCACCGGGGCCGGGAGCTTTGTCGACGCTGGAGGCGATTGTCCAGGCGTTGCAGGTGCTTGAGGCGCCGGCGAGCTTCGAGGGGTTGCTGAGGCCGTTCGAGGCGTTGATCGAGGGGCAGATTGCGGCGATGGGGGAGGAGACGTTTCGGCGTAACCATGCTGGGAAATAAGTCGTGACTGTGCTGGCTTCATCGCGAGCAGGCTCGCTCCCACAGTTGATCTCCAGTGCATGCAAAAATCTGCTAACACCACAGAACCAATGTGGGAGCGAGCCTGCTCGCGATAGCGGTAGAGCAATCAAAGAAAGTCTCAGCTTAAGGCCTATCGCTCGCGCATCGCCTCGGTCCGCGCCTTCAATACCGGCTTGAGTAAGTAATCCAGGACACTTTTCTCCCCGGTGATGATGTCCACCGTCGCCACCATCCCCGGAATGATCAGCAATGGTTTGGCATCCCCACCCAAGTGATTTTTATCGGTACGCACCTGGATCAGGTAGAAGCTGTTGCCCTTGTCGTCGGTGATGGTGTCGGCGCCGATCAGTTCGAGCTTGGCGCTCATCCCGCCGTAGATCGTGTAGTCGTAGGCGCTGAATTTGACCATGGCTTTCTGGCCTGGGTGCAGGAACGCCACGTCCTGAGGGCGGACCTTGGCTTCGATCAGCAGGTTGTCTTCCAGGGGCACGATTTCCACCATGTCGTTGCCCGGCTGCACCACGCCGCCGATGGTGTTGACCTTCAGTTGCTTGATCACCCCATGCACCGGCGAGACGACGGTGGTGCGGGTCACGCGGTCGTCGATGGCGATGCTCGAGGCGGTGATTTTCGACAGTTCGGTGCGTTTCTCATTGAGGTCCTTGGCCGCCTCGGAACGGAAGGTCTGTTCCGATTCGTCGATCTTGCTCTTGATCTCGTTGATCGCCGATTCGGCTCGGGGAATAGCCAGGGTGGTGGCGTTGAGCGAGCCGCGGATTTCCACCGCGCTGCGCTTGAGCCGCAGGATCTCCACCGGCGACACCGCCCCGGTGCGCACCAGCGGGGCGGACATGTTCATTTCTTCTTGCAGCAAGGCCAGGGCCGAGCTGAACTGGCCTTGCTTGGAGCGAAATTCCGCCAGCTCCTGGGTCTTCTGCCGCAGTTGTTCGGTCAGGGTGCGTTGTTCGCTGGCCAGGCGCCGTTGCCGTTGTTCGTATAGTGAGCGCTCATCCTCGGCCACTTGCGGGGCCTTGGCGATGACCTCTGCCGAGAGCGCGAAGGGCCGCCCTTCAGCCTCGGCCGACAGGCGCTCGACCTGGGCGGTCAGGGCATAGCGGTCAGCCTCGCTTTCGCCCTTGTTCGACAGGAAGCGCGTGTCGTCCAGGCGCAGCAGGGTGTCGCCCTTGTTCACCATCTGGCCTTCACGGACGAAAATCTCAGTGACGATGCCGCCCTCCAGGTTCTGGATCACCTGGATCTTGCTCGACGGAATCGCCTTGCCTTCGCCGGTGGTGACTTCCTGCAACACCGCGAACTTCGCCCAGACCAGCCCCGTGATGATCAACCCGGCGGCCAGCCACACGGTCACCCGCGAGCGGCGGGGCGAATCCTGCAGCGTGGCGCCAGCGGTTTCCGGCATGAACTCGCTTTCGGCGCTTTTGCTGAAACTGCCGAAGTAGCTTCGGGCGGCTGAATCCGGTGTTTGAGCAGACATGGGGCGGTACCCGTTGGTTAGAGAAAATAAAGCCAAACACATCCCTGTGGCTTGAGAGGGTTATCTGTGGGAGCAAGGCTTTTGTGGGAGCAAGGCTTGCCCGCGATACAGGCGCCTCGGTTCCAGTGAGACCGCATCAGCTTCATCGCGGGCAAGCCTTGCTCCCACACAAACCTGTTCCCACACAAACCTTGCTCCCACAGGTGGCGGTGTTGTTTCTATACCGCCGCGGAGCCCACACGCCCCTTGCGCAGCGCATCGATCACCGCCTCTTTCGGCCCATCCGCCACGATCCGGCCGTTATCCAGCACCACCAAGCGGTCCACCAGGCTCAGCATCGAGGTGCGGTGGGTGACCAGCAGCACGGTCTTGCCCTGTACATGGGTATGAAGCTTTTGCCGCAAAACGTCTTCGCTGCTGTTGTCCATGGCGCTGGTGGGTTCGTCCAGCAACAGGATCGGCGGGTCGAGCAGCAAGGCCCGGGCCAGCAGCACGGCCTGGCGTTGGCCACCGGAGAGCAGTTGCCCGCGCTCGCCCACCGGGCGGTCGAAGCCTTGGGGATGCTGGCGCGCCAGTTCGGTGACACCGGTCAGTTCCGCCACTTCCAGCATGCGCGCGTCGCTGACGTAGCGGGCGCCCAGGGTGAGATTGTCCCGCAGGCTGCCGGCCAGCAGCGGCAGGTCATGGGCGACGTAGCCGATCTGTTGGCGCAGGTCGGCGACGTCCAGTTGTCGCAGGTCCAGGCCGTCCAGCAGCAGTTGGCCTTCCTCGGGCGCATAGAAACCCATCACCAGGCGCGCCAGGGTGCTCTTGCCCGAGCCACTGCGGCCGATGATCCCGACCCGTTCGCCGGGTTTGAGGCTGAAGCTGATGTTCGCCAGCGCTGGGGTGCTCTGGCCGTTGTAATGAAAGGTCACGCCGTTGACGTCCAGCGCGCCCTGCAACTGGGTGCGATCCAGGGGCCGCTGCTTGGCGTCACGCTCCTGAGGCAAGGCCATCAGGGCATCGGTGCTGCGCATGGTGAGCTGGGCTTGCTGGTAACGGGTGATCAGTCCGGCGATCTGCCCGAGCGGGGCGAGCACCCGGCTGCCGAGCATGTAGGTCGCCACCAGCGCGCCGACGCTGAGGTTGCCGGCGATGATGCTGTAGACCCCGGCGACGATGGTCGCCATGCCCGCCAGTTGTTGCAGGAACAAGGTGCCGTTGGTCGCCAGTGCCGAGAGGTTGCGAGCGTGGCTGTCCAGGCGGGTGAGGGCGCCGTGGGTGCTTTCCCACTGATGCTGGCGCTCGCTCTCGGCGCTGCAGGCCTTGAGGGTTTCCAGGCCGCCGAGGGTTTCGATCAGCAGGGCCTGGCGCTGGGCGCCCAGGGCCAGGCTTTTTTGCACGGTGTCGCGCAGGCGCACCTGGATGATCATCGCGAAGACAATGGTGATCGGAAACGCCACCACCGGAATCACCACCAGCCAGCCGCCCAACAGGCCGATCACCACCAGCATCAGCAGGGCGAAGGGCAGGTCGATCAGGCTGGTGAGGGTCACCGCCGTGAGGAATTCGCGCAGACCCTGGAAGTCGTGGATGCTCTGGGCGAAGCCGCCGATGGTCACTGGCTTGGCCTTCATCGCCATGCCGGTGATGCGTTCGAACAGGGTCGCGGAGAGAATCACGTCGGTTTTCTTGCCGGCGGTGTCCAGCAGATGGGCGCGCACCACCCGCAATACCAGTTCGAAACCGGTGCCGATCAACAGCCCCACGGCCAGCACCCACAAGGTCGACGTGGCCTGGTTCGGCACCACGCGGTCGTAGGTCTGCATGACGAACAGCGGCACCATCAGGCCTAGCAGGTTGATCAGGAAACTCGCCAGGATTGCGTCGCTGTACAGCCAGCGCGACAGTTTCAAGGTGTCGCGAAACCACGCCTCGACCCGCGGCACCAGGGGCGAGCGCAGGTCTTCGAGTTCATGGCGCGGCCGGGCGAACAAGGCCTGGCCACTGTAGTCGAGGGTCAGTTCCTCGCGGCTGACCCACTGTTCGCCGCCGTCGGCTTCGCTGGGCAGGATCAGCGCCTTGCCATCCTCGCCCCAGCGCCTGAGTACCGCACAGCGCCCGCCCGCCAGGATCAACATCACCGGCAGGTTCAGGGGGGAAATATCCGCCAGCTCACGACGCAACAGGCGCGCCTGCAAGCTTGCCCGGGCCGCTGCGCGCGGCAGCAGGTCCAGGCTCAAGCGTTGGTGCGCCATAGGAAGCCCGGCGCTGAGGCTGGCGCGACTGACCGTCGCACCATGGAGTTTGCAGAGGATCAACAGACCGTCCAGCAAGGGATCATCGAAGTTCAGGCGCGGGTCAGCGCTCGGGGTTGCGGGTTCCATGCTGGTCACGTCGGTTGCTCCCATATTTTTTCGAGGGGGGCTACTTCAGTTCCGGCAGCCGAGCCTGATTCTTGACTTCGGTCTGCGCGACCGCATCGGCCGGCAGCACGATCCGTTGTTTGTGCAACAGCAGGCCCATGTTCGCCAGCACCCGGTACATCGAGTACTCCTCGGTGTAACGCACCTCGGTGTAGCGACGGTTGGCGTTGTACAGCTCGTTTTCGCTGTCGAGCAGGTCGAGCAGGGTGCGCTGGCCGAGACCGAACTGATCCTGGTACGCGGCGCGCACGCGGGCGGTGGTGTCGGCATATTCGCGGGCGGTGGGGGTCTGTTTGCGGGCGTTGAGCATCGCGTTCCAGGCCAGGCGTGTGTCTTCGTTGAGCTGGCGCAGGGCATTGTTGCGGATGTCCATGGCCTGGTTGATCTGGTGGGCGTTGGACGCCAGCCGCGCCTTGTCGCTGCCACCGCGGAACAGGTTGTAGTTCATCACCACGCCGACCCGCCAGTTGTTGTCGTGGCCTTCTTCGCCACCGATGTTGTTATTGGCGCCCACCGCCGCCTCGGCGTCGAAGCGCGGGTAGAACGGCGACTTCGCCACTTCGTACTGGCTCTCGGCGGACTGTATGTCGGCCTGGGCCGATTTCAGGTACGGGTTGTTATCCACCATGCTTTGCTGGGCTTCGCGCAGGTCGGCGGGGAGTTCGCCTTTGGTCGAGGGCGGCGCTTCCAGTTCATCGGGCATGCGCCCGACCACGCTGTAGAAGTTCGCCTCGGCGTCGGCCAGGTCGACCTGGGCGGTGTCGTAGTTGTTTTCCGCCAGGGCCCGACGGGCATTGGACTGGTCGGAGTCGGCGTTGCTGCCTACCCCACGCTCGGTGCGCAGGCCGATCTGGTCGTTGACCCGCATGTGCGCTTGCAGGTTGTTCTTGGCCAGGGTCACCAGCTCGCGACGTTTGAGCACTTCCAGGTAGACCTCGATGGTGCGCAGTGCCAGATCCTGGGCGGTGCCCTGGGCGTAATAGGCCCGGGAGTTGACCACGCCCTGGGTGCGCTGCACTTCATTGGCGGTGTTGAACCCGTCGAAGATCATCTGCCGCAGGCGCAGCTCCGATTGGGTGTAGGTCAGGATATTGGTGTGGTGATTGCCCAAGGCCCGGGTGTTGGTGTTGTCGCTATAGCCACGACCGTAACCGGCATTGAGATCCACCGATGGGAAAAAGCCCCCTCGGGCGACTTTGACGTCTTCATTGGCCGACAGACGGCTGTCCACCCGTTGTGCCAGCTCCGGGTGAGTGGCGATGGTGCTCTGGATCGCTTCGGTCAAGGACAGGGCCTGCGCCTGAGAAGAGCAGGCCATGGCCAGCAAAACCGCGCTGCAGAGGGGGGTTAGAACGCGCATGGGGTGCATCTCCTGAGGTCTGTAGTGCTTCGCTTGTCGCCAATATATTGACGTATTTAAGATCAAAACCGTTTCAACCTTGTAACAACACAGCTAAGAACATCCTGAGCAAAACCTAAGAAGAATTTCTCATAAGACTTATGCCGAAAAAAACTTATGTGCTTGAAAAAAACCGGCACATTGTTCAAAGCGAAAGCCTTTGAATCTGCGGGTTCCGACGGCTTTTAGGCGTCAATAAAAGTTCCATGCAGATTTTTAAACGACGTGAAGAAGTGCCGAAAGGGCGATGTGTGAGGCGGTTCTAGGTGACGGTTTTTTGTCGTTTTGGCGAATTGCCAGCACTTTCTGCTTTCACGAAAGCTGGCAGATTTTCCAGCTTTTTTGGTCGCCAACCCGAGGACGGATTCTTCACCCAGACAGGTGCCGATTGCGGTCGGCAACGGAGGAAATGCACATGGCAGCGCTCATCGGTATCGTCAGCAAAGTGGTCGGGCAAGTTTTCGCAGAAGCGGCCGGTGGCCTGCGGCGGCCTCTGGTCGAAGGCGATCGGCTTTACGCCGGCGAACACCTGGTCACCGGTGCCGAAGGGGCCGTGGCTGTTCATATGCAGAACGGCCAGACCTTGACCCTGGGCCGCGAAAGCAACCTGACCCTGACCCCGCAGTTGCTCGCCAACCATGCGCCTCATGTCGACACGCCCGACGCGGCGGCACCGAGTGACGCGCAACTGACCGATGTGCAAAAGCTGCAGCAAGCCATCGCTGCCGGTGCCGACCCGACTCAGACTGGTGAGGCCACGGCCGCTGGCCCCGAGGGCGGCAACCCGGGGGGCGTGGGCGGCGGGCACAGTTTTGTGCTGCTGGAAGAGGTCGGCGGGGAAATCGATCCGCTGATCGGTTTTCCGACGGCCGGGTTCAACGGGATTCCCGAGTTTCCACCGCTGCGCCTGGCCGGTGACCCGGACAACACGGACGACGATGCAACCGTGCCGCCGGTGACACCGGATAACCCGGTGACCCTCGACGGGGTCAATGTCGAGGGCGGCGAGCTGACCACCAACGAGGCCAATCTGGCCGATGGTTCGGCCAGTAATCCGGGGGCGCTGGTGCAAAGCGGCACCTTCACGGTCTCCGCGCCTGACGGGCTGAGCAGCCTGAGCATCGGCGGCATCAACGTGATCACCGGCGGCGTGCCCGTGGGCTTCCCCCAAACCATCACTTCAGCGCTGGGCAACACGTTGACCATCACTGGTTATGACCCGGCCACGGGGGTGGTCAGCTACAGCTACACCCTGACGGACAATGAAATCCATCCTGCCGGTGGCGGTGCCAACAACATTACCGAGCAGTTCCCGGTGGTGGCGGTCGACACCGACGGCGATACGGCCACCGGCACCCTGGACGTCAACATTACCGATGACGTGCCCCAGGCGATCGACGACAGCCACGCCAACACGGCGTCGGAAACCCTGGTCACCCTCACCGGCAACGTATTGCCCAACGACCATCAGGGCGCCGACCGGATCCCCACCGGTCCCGACAGCGGGCCGATCATCGGCGGGACGTTCACCGGCACCTACGGCACCCTGGTGCTCAACCCCAACGGCACGTACACCTACACCCTGAACACCAGCGATCCGCAATTCGTCGCGTTGCATGGCGGGGGCAGCGGCACTGAGACGTTCACCTACACGCTGACCGATGCCGACGGCGACACCAGCACCGCAAACCTGGTGCTGCAAGTGCACAACAACGACGACCCTGTGGTGTTGGTGGGCCTTGATGCCGAGGGTGGTGAGCTGTCGCTGCAAGAGAAAAACCTCAGCGATGGCAGCAGCCCGGATGCATCGGCGCTGACTCAAAGCGGCACCTTTACCGTGACTGCGTTGGATGGTGTGCAGACCTTGAGTGTTGGCGGCATCAACGTCGTCACCGGCGGTGTAGCAGCTGGTTTCCCTCAGTCGATTACCACCGCACTGGGTAATACGCTGACCATCACCGGCTACAACGCCACCACCGGCGTGGTCAGCTACAGCTACACGCTGCTGGACAATGAAGCCCATCCAAACGCCAACGGCGCCAACAGCCTCAGCGAACAATTTG
>NZ_MUOA01000040.1:0-82393 GCF_002001065.1 Pseudomonas sp. A25(2017)
TTTTGATAGTGCTTTTGTGGCGAGGGAGCTTGCTCCCGCTGGGCCTGTAGGAGCTGTGTAGGAGCTGTCGAGTGCAACGAGGCTGCGATCTTTCCCCAGACACTTGAATCTCAAGCGAAAGATCAAAAGATCGCAGCCTGCGGCAGCTCCTACACAAGTCCAGCGGGAGCAAGCTCCCTCGCCACAAGGGTTTTGGGTGAATCTGAAAGTCATGCGCCCGGCCAGGTATCCGAAAGCCGGTAGCCCTCGGGCCACGGATCGGCCGGGTCGAGCAACAGCTGATGCGTCCCGGTGATCCACGCCCGTCCGGCGATGCATGGATAAATCGCCGGGCGTCCGGCCACGTCGGTCAGTGAGTCGATGCGGCAGTGGAATTCGGAGCCGATGATCGAGCGACCGATAAAACCCTCGCCGACCTGCATTAGGCCCTTGGCGTGCAGCACCGCCATGCGTGCCGAGCAACCGGTGCCGGTGGGCGAGCGGTCGATCTTGCCGGGCTGGATCACCACGGCATTGGCGCCGGTGGCGATGCCGTTTTCCTGGACGATGGGCGCGGCGACCTGGCAGAACGAGATGTGCGACCAGTCGGGGTTCAGCGGGTGGACGAAGCCCAGTTGTTCGTTGGCAGCGCGGGTGATCTTCAAGCCCGCGGCCACCAGTTCGGCGGCTTCGTCAGGGCGGATGGCAAAGCCCAGGCGCTGGGCGTCGACGATGACAAAGCTGTCGCCGCCATACGCCGTGTCCACCTGCAACGAGCCCAGGCCCTCGACTTCGATCCAGGCATCGAGGCGGTCGGCGAAGGAGGGCACGTTCTTGATCTCGACCCGTTGCACCTTGCCGTCGCGGCAGTCGGCCACGGCTTCGATCAGGCCGCCCGGCGCTTCGAGCACCAGTCGGGTCTGGGGCTCGGTTATCGGCAGGATGCCGCTGTCCAGCAGCACGGTGGCGACGCACAACGAGTTGGAGCCGGACATCGGCGGCGTGTCGGCCGGCTCCATGATGATCCAGGCCATTTGCGCCCGCGGGTCCTTGGCTGGCACCAGCAGGTTGACGTGGCGGAACACACCGCCGCGGGGCTCGTTGAGGACAAAGTTGCGCAGGGTCTGGTCCTGGGCGATCCAGCGTGACTGTTCCCACACCGTGGCGCCGGGTGGAGGGGCGACGCCGCCGACGATCACATCGCCGACTTCGCCTTCGGCGTGGCAGCTGACTACATGGATGATTTTGGATGAGCGCATGGATCAAATCCTTGTGTTGTCTGGTCGGGCCTCATCGCGAGCAAGCTCGCTCCCACAGGGTTTTGTGGTGGACACATGGATTGGGCTGTGTACACAAAACCCCTGTGGGAGCGAGCTTGCTCGCGATGAGGCCATCGGCTATTTCACCGACCTGAGAAAAGCCGCCGTCTCCGGCTGCACCGGATTGCCAATCACCTGGTCCGGCGGCCCGATTTCATGGACCCGGCCATTGCAAAAGAACGCCACGCGGTCGGACACGTCCCGGGCGAAGCGGATCTCGTGGGTCACCAGCACCATGGTCATGCCGTCTTCGGCGAGCATGCGCATGGTGTCCAGCACTTCGCCCACCAGTTGCGGGTCCAGGGCCGAGGTGGCTTCGTCGAAGAGCATGTAGTCCGGCGACATCGCCAGCGCCCGGGCGATGGCCATGCGCTGCTGTTGGCCGCCGGAAAGCTTGCCGGGGAAGGCCTTGAGCTTGTCCCCCAGGCCCACATGTTCAAGCTGTTGCACCGCCAGTGCTTCGGCATCCTGCTTGCTTTTGCCCAGCACCTTGCGCGGCGCCAGCATCACGTTTTCCAGCACGGTCAGGTGGGGGAAGGCGTTCCATTGCTGGAACACGATGCCAATCTTCTGCCGCAGGCGATTGAGATCAGTGGCGCGGTCATGGACCTCGATGCCGTCCACCCGGATGCTGCCTTTCTGGATCGGCTCCAGGCCGTTGATGCACATCAGCAGGGTCGACTTGCCGGAGCCGGAACCGCCGATGATCGACACCACTTCGCCCTTGTCCACGGTCAGGCTCACACCCTTGACCACTTCCAGGTCACCGAAGGATTTGTGCACGTTTTCGATCTCAATCATTTTCCTGCCACCTTCTTTCCAGGCGTGCGCCGAGGCGGGCGACCACCAGGCTCATGACGTAGTAAATGAGGCCCGCGATGCACAGCACCAGCAGGGGTTCCTGAATGCGCGTGACGATGGTTTGCGATGCCCGCAGCAATTCGACGATGCCGATCCACATCACCAGGGCGGTGTCTTTCATCACGCCCAGTACCAGGTTCAGCCAGCCGGGAAAGGCCACCCGCGTGGCAATCGGCAGGACGATGAACCGCAGGTCCTGCACATAGCTCAGGCCCAGTGACCGACTGGCCCGGCGGGTGCTCAACGGCACCGCCAGCACGCCACCGCGGACGATCTCGGTGAAGTAAGCGGCGGCATAGACGCCGAGGACGATGCAGCCGACGGCGAAGGCGCTGAGGTTCAGGCCGGCGATGCTCTTGAGTGAGTTGAACAGCACGAACTGGATCAGCAGCGGCACGCTGCGGAACACGTCCAGCAACCAGGCCAACGGCAGGCTGGCCCGCGGCAACAACGCCCGCAACAGACCGAACAGCAACCCGGCGAGGGTGCCCAAAAGGATCGACCAGACGGTCAGTTGCAGCGTGACCCAGGCCCCCTCGAGCAAATACAGCAGGTCGTTGACGCTGAGGCTTGTAGAAAACATGACCCACCCTCCTCAATAACGAAACAACCGCCAGGACAACAGCCGGGCCAGCCCGACGATCAGCTTGGCGATCAGGTAATACAGCACCGCCGCGAGGGCGAAGTATTCGAAGGTGCGGAAGGTCTTGACGTTGTATTCCTGGGTGACGCCGGTGAGGTCGTTGTTCAAGCCGACGACCACGCCCAGGGACGTCATCAGCACCGCCCAGACCATCTGGTTGGTCAACGGGTAGAACACGATGCGCAACAGTTGCGGGACGATGATCATCCGGTACGCCTGGAAGGCGCTCATCCCCAAGGAGCGGGCGGCGCGCATTTGCGTACTGGGCACGGCCTTGAGGCCGCCGCGAAAGTTTTCCGCCAGGTAGCCGGCGTTGTTGAAGGTGATCCCGGCCAGCAAGGCCAGCCAGGAACTGACGTGCAGGCCGAGGGAGCCGAGGCCGAAGTAGAGGATGTAGATCTGGAACAGCGAGGGCGTGTTGCGGGCGATGGACACCCAGCCATTGCCCACGCCCCGCAACACGCGATTCGGGGCCTGGCGCATCACCGTCAGCACCAGGGCGATCAGCACGCCGAAAATCATTGACAGCGCGGCCGTCTCGAAGGTCACCCAGGCCCCGGCGAGCATGTCGGGCAGGGCGCGCAAGGCCGGGCGCCATTGGAAGCTGTAGTCAAACATGAGTCGGGCTCCCCGTGCGGGCGGTGGGTTGCAGCCATGCCGGCGGCTGGCCGCGGGTCGAGGCGGTGCAGGCGGCTTCGACGCATTCGGCGAGGGCGGCAAAGTGCACCCCACGCCCGACCAGGCCCGGTGCGTAGTGGGCGTATTTACCGGAGTTGGTCATCAGCGTGGTGGCGTGGGGCGGGATCACCGGTTCGCCCAACATGCACCAGCAGGTGTCGGTCACCAGCACCGCGCCGAAGGTCTCGATGGCGGCCAGATACCCGGCTTTGCGGGCCTGCTCCAGCACTGTCCGGCCGCAGGTGATCGCCAGCACCACGTAGGGATGCTTGACCCGGCCCGCGCACAAGGTCGCCAGGGCGGCGAATTCGCTGAGGGAGAAATGCGGGTTACCCAGGGACACCACGTCCACCCAGTTGTCCCGGGCGCTGTTGAGCTCACGCCAACTGGCAAGCAGGCCGGCGGCATCGACGCTTTCCTGGGGCAAGGTGACGTCGCTCTCCAGGACATCGGCCGGGTCGAGGGCTTCCGGCGTTACCCCGGCGATGTGGAACAACGGCGCGGCGCTGGTGGTGGCGAACGCGGCGCCGAAAGCCTTGAGGTCGTCCAGGGTGGGCGCGGCGTGTTCCAGCCCGCGTATCAGCGGGATGCGCCGGCCCGCCAGGCTGCCGATGTGATAGCCCAGCAGCGGATAGAAACTGTCATCCACGGGACCCAGCGCCGGCACGTCGACGATCAGCCGGGCCTTGCGTGGGCCGTCGAGATGGCAGCCGGTCAACGGTGCCCGCCCGCACAGGGCGATGCAGATGTCGAGGAAGTCCGGGTACTTCTGCGTGCGCGCGCCCAGCACGCTGTTGGCGTAGACCACCGCGTTGGATTCGGCCCAGACGATTTGTTCGCCGGCCTTGGGCGCGGTGTCCAGCAGGTAAGGGGCACAGGTGAAACTCAGTTGCGCGCCCATCGCCATGTAGGCATCGCCCAGGGCACTGGCTGGCTCGCCCAGGGCCGGATCGACGCCCAGTTCCCGCCAGCGCCGCTGGTCCACGGAAATGGAATTGAGGGTGGTGGGCACGCGAACCTTTGCCCCCCACTGCACCAGTTGTTCGGCAAAGCGCAGGCTGGCCGGGCCGGTGTAGATACAGCCGTCGATGTGGGCCTGGGTCACGTCCAGCAGTTGCGTGGCGCCCTGGATCTCGGCCATGCGCAGCACGATTTGCATCGCCACTTGGGCGGCCTTGCCGTAGGTGCCGTCGAGCAACGCCCGGTCCTGTTCGCTCAGCGCCAGGGTTGAGGATGTGGGCGACAGCGGCGCTGGGTCAGAACCTTGCCAACCGTCATTTGGGGGCCGGCCAGACAGTGTCAGGACGTCGCCTTCCAGACGCACGAAACCCTGGCCGCGCAGCCCATTGAAGGCCTCGTGCCCCACGCACACCACTGGCAGCGAGCGTTGGAAAATCACCTGCGCCACCAGTACGCCCAGGGTCAGGATTTCATCGGTTTCGGCGAGCACCAGGGCGGCGGGCGCGTGGCCGTTGCTGATCAGCTCCATCAAGACGCTGCTGCCGGTGCAGGAACCGCGTCCGCTGGGGATCGCCAGCACGCGCCCGGCCAGGCGCTGGCCACTCAAGGGATGGTGGCGGTCGATGACTTCGCCGCTGGCTGGATCGACCCCGCCCCAGAAACTCAGCCCCACCTCGGCGAACAGCAGGGCGCCCTGGGCGGCACCCTCCACCAGGCTGCGGCCTTTCACACGGACAGGCGTGCTTGGCATGCGCCGATCCTCAGTAATAGACCTGGGGAACGGTCAGGTTGGCCGGCGGGATGTCGGTGCCCACCCATTTGACGAACAGTTCCTTGTAGCGACCCGTGCGCACCTGCTGGTTGACGAACAGGTTGAGGTAGTTGAGCAGGCCGTATTCGCTGCGCTTGGCGCCCAGGGATACGTAGTCGATGACGTAGGGCGCGTCACCGGCGATCTTCAGGCCCTTGTACTTGCCCGACTTGATGGTCGCGGCGGCCACGGTGTTGGTCACCACGGTGGCATCGATGTGCCCCTGGGCGACGGCCAGCAGGGTGTCGTTCTGCGACTGGTAGGCGCGGAAGCTGCCACTGCCCCAGCTCTTCTGGTCCTTCTCCAGGGCGATGGCTTCGTAGGTGCTGCTGGTGTTGCCCAGGGCCTTGCCCTTGAGGTCGGCGTAGCTGTTGATGCCGGTGTTGTCGCGGGTCAGCACGACCATCTGGAAGGCGAAGTAAGGCACGGTCAGGCCCACGGTCTTGGCCCGCTCCAAGGTGTCGGAGGTGGAGGCGACGATGACATCGGCACGGCCGGACAGCAGCGCGGGGATTCGGTCGGAGAACGGGGTTTCCACCACTTCGGCATCGACACCGAGGACCTTCGCCAGGTCGTGGCAATAGTCCACGTCGAAGCCCGCCGGTTTGTTGCTTTCATCGCGAAAGCCCATCGGGGGGAAGTCCAGGGTCACGGCGCAACGCAGCTTGCCGGAGCCGATGATGTCATCGAGCTTGTCGGCGTGGGCGGGGGCGATGAAAAGCGGGGTGAGGACAACGCTGAGGGCTACGGCCAATGCAGGGTTTTTCATAAATGCCTCGCTGTCGAATAAATGCGGTGAGATATCGTATTGAGGATTTCGTATACGATATTAGATAAGCAATCGGCGTGCCTGTTTCTGCTTGGGGCGCAGTAATCGTGCTGGAGGGCTGACCTAGAGGCGTTCCTGACGGGCGGTACACATAAGCGCGGGGTGCTACGTTGGATTCGGGGTGTTACAGATGGGAGCAGCCACAGGATCCGATGCCCCATCAGGGAACAAGGATCAGCGCTGATTCTCGCGATATTGGCTGGGCGACAGGCTGGTCAGGGCCCGGAACTGGCGGCTGAAGGCGCTGTGGTCGGTGTAACCGCAGCGCAGGGCGATCTCGGTGATCGGCAGGTCTTTGTCGAGCAGCAGCCGCGAGGCCTCTTCCAGTCGTGCCTTGTGAATCATCTGCCGCGGCGTGAGTTGGAAGATGCGTTTGCAGTGCCGCTCCAGTTGCGCCACCGACAATTCGGCAATGGCGGTCAGCTCGGCAAGGCTGATGGGGCGGGCGAAGTGCTGCTTGATATGGGCGTCCACCGCCGCCAGTTTGTGGAACGCCGGATGGCTCGATTGCGGCAGTTGCAGGTCGCGGGAGATACCGGCCAGGCCGACGATCTGGCCGTCTGGATCGTGCAGGGCGAGCTTGTGGGTCAGGCACCAGACGGGCTGGTTGCCGTAATACAAATGCAGTTCGAGCTGGTCGGCCAACTCCCGCCCGCTGGCCAGCACCCGGCGGTCCTGTTCGGTGTACAGCGGGCCGAAGCGCTCGGGGAACACCTGGTCGGCGGTGAGGCCGAGCAGGTCACCGCTGTGTTTGAAACCGCAGCGCCGGGCCAGGGTCTGGTTGACGAAGGCGTAGCGGGCTTGCTTGTCCTTGATGAAAAACACCACGTCCGCGAGGGTGTCCAGTAGCGGGGCGATGGGCTGCAGGCTGCGCAGCAGGGTGTCGAGGTCGCAGGGGGCTAGGGAAGTGAGGGAGGGGTACATGGCCGGCGGCGTCTTTTTTTGTGGGAGCGATGGCGCAGTGTCAGTCGAAAATGTGCTGGCTGTCACGCCGCTATCGCGAGCAAGCTCGCTCCCACAGGGTTCCGGTGTGTTCACAGATCTGGGGGTTATGGCAATCCCCTGTGGGAGCCGAGCTTGCTCGCGATGACGGCGGCACAGGCAGCATCTCTACCAACTGACCCACCGCTATCGCGAGCAAGCTCAGCTCCCACAGGGTATTGCGGTGAGTGCAGGTTGTATGACTATGCAGGTCAGAGTGGGATGTGTGTTGGGTTCAGGTGGGTGGGGTTTCTTCCAGGTTCAGCAAGGTTTCGATCCGCGCCGGGCTGAAAGGTGGGCGGGGTGTGGGCGGTGTCCAGCCGAACAGGTGTTCCAGGGCGGCGCCGCACACTCGGCCCTGGCAGGCGCCCATGCCGCAGCGGCTTGCCAGTTTTGCTTCGCGCCAGTTTTCGTGGCCGACCAGTTCGCCGTACGGTACGTCTTCGCAGCGGCAGACCAGGGTGTCATTGCGGACCAAGGTCTTGAGCCGTGGATCGAGGGCGAAGGCCTTGTTCAATGCCCCGGCGAAACCCTGCCAACGTGCGCGGCGCGACCACAGCTGCTGGGCAGCTGCGCTATTGCCGACGGCGGCATGGCCGGCGATGGCGCCTTCCACCAGCGCCAGTTCGCTGCCGCCAAAACCGGTGCATTCGCCTGCCGCGTAATGTTCATGGCGAGTGGTCGCTTGCCAGGCGTCAACCGCAAGCGCCTGGTCTTCAACCGCGCAACCCAGGGCCTGGCCTAATTGGGTATTGGGAATGAGCCCGAAACCACAGGCGAGCCGGTCGCAGGCCAATTCAATCGTCTTGCCTTGCTGATGCAGGCGCACGCCCTCCAGCCGTTCCCGACCGAGCGCTTCCACCACGTGGGTGTCGGTGCGGTAGTGCCGGTCGAACAGGCTGAACGATTGGAAAAACTTCCCCGGCCAGCGCGGCAGTTGTGCGGCGAAACCGGCGACGGCGCCGCGCCGGGCCTGCTCGGCGATGCGCAGCACTTGTGCACCTTGATGCTTTGCCGTGGCGGCGCTGGCCAGCAGCAAGGGGCCGCTGCCGGCGATGACCAGCCGTTCGCCGCGCACCGGCAAGCCCCCTTTGATCAGCGCCTGCAACCCGCCGGCACCGGTCACGCCGGGAAGTGTCCAGCCGGGAAACGGCAGCAGCAGCTCACGGGCACCGGTGCAGAGGATCAAGCGTTCGTAGCTGATCTGCCAGCCGCGTTCGGCATCTTCCACCAGCAAGGTTTTATCCGCCGCGCAGGCGATCACGCGAGTACCGGCATGGCAGCGTACGTTGGCGCAGGTGTGCAGTTGATCACGCAGGCGTCGGGCGGCGCTGGGCAGGTTGGCCTGGGGGCCGTCGCGCCAGATCTGCCCACCGGGCAGCGGGTTGTCGTCCAGCAGCACGATGTGCGCGCCGCTGCTGGCGGCGGCGAGGGCGGCGGCCATGCCAGCGGGGCCGGCACCGATGATCAGCAGGTCGGTGGTTTCGTTCATGGTCGGGTCTGCACCTGCATGCCGTCGTGGCACAGGGTCTGGCAGGCCAGGCGGCGACGGCCGTCGATCAGCACCCGGCACTCCTGGCAGATACCCATGCCGCACAACGGCGCTCGGCGCTGGCCGCTGACCGAGGTGCGACTGCAACCATCCGCGCCCAACGCCAATGCCGCCGCGACGCTGGTGCCGTTGGCGACTGACAGTGGGCGGCCGTCCAGGAATAATTCAGGCATGGGTCCGATACTCCTTGGCTAAGTGGATGTCAGGAGCACACCCAGAACCTGTGGCGAGGGAGCTTGCTCCCGCTCGATTGCGCAGCAATCGCAAAAATGTCGGGTCTGCTGCGCAGCCCAGCGGGAGCAAGCTCCCTCGCCACAGGGGGGCAACCCTATCCTCGAAGCAAACAAGGGAAGTGTGTCGGGCTTCAGGCATGGACCGGTTCTCCCAGGAAACGCTGCGGCAGGTAAGGCTGCGCGGCCAGTGGTGGGTTTTCGTCGAACAACTGCGCGACGAGCAGGTCGGCCGTTGCCGGCGCCGTTGTGACGCCCAGGCCTTCGTGACCCACCGCCAGCCACAGTCCCTGGCGCTGTGGATGTTGGCCCACCAGGGGTAAGCCGTCGGGGCTCGCTGCGCGAAAACCGGTCCAGGCCCTGATGCCGTTCAGATGCGCCAATCCTGGCAGGTATTCGACGGCGCGCTTGAGCATCTTCGCCAGCATCCAGCCTTCCACCTGCGGGTCGACGGTGTCGAACTGCCGCGAGGCGCCGATGAACAATTGCCCGGTCGGGCGCGGCTGTATATTGCACGCCACCGACGGTCCGCTGGCGTTATGGGCGCTGGTGACGTAGCCCAGTTCCACCAGGGTGTGGGTGACGGTAGCGGGGTAGCGGTCGGTGATCAGCAGGTGGCCCTTCTTCGGCACGATCGGCAGTTCCGGGCACAATTCAGTGGCCTGGATGCCATTGGCGAGGACCACCGCTTCGGCGCTCAACCAGCGACCGTCGTCGAGGCGCACGCGATGACCGTCGATTTCGCTGACCTGCGCCCGTTGCTGGCGAATGTTGCGCGCGTCCAGCATCCAGCGCGCGGCCGCCGGGGCGTAGAGGATGCCGTCGCCCTTGATCAGCAGCCCACCTTCCAGGCCTGGGCGCAACTCGGGTTCACGCTGATGCAGCGCGGCGTGGCCGATCAGTTCGCAGGCTTCGCCATGGTCCAGCAGGTTCAGGTATTTGCTATGGGCCACCGCCATTTCTTCGGCATTGGCCGCCAGCCACAAGGTGCCGTTGTTGCGCCAGGCGCAGCCGTCGGGCAGGGCGGGGGCCAGCTCGCGCCAGCGTTGCAGGGAATATTGACTCAGGGCCAGTTCCGCCGGGTTGTCATCGAGCACCAGCAGGTGCCCCATGCCGGCCGCCGTCGCGCCGTGCCAACCGGCGTCCAGCACCAACACGTTGACGTTGCGTCGGGCCAGCGCCTGGGCACAGGCCGCACCGATGATGCCCGCGCCGATGATGATCACGTCGGCGACATGGCCCTCGCTCACGGACGAATGCCCCAGGCAAACGGGTCATCCGCTTCGATGATCAGTGTGGTTTCGGCGCTGATGTAGGCGCGACCGCGAATGGTCGGCACGATACGCTCGCCCGAACGTTCGTAGGAACCTTCGAATTCGCTGCCAATGACACTGGCCTGGCGCCAGATCTGCCCCGGTTGCAGTTTTCCATCGGCCGCCAGGCACGCCAGTTTGGCGCTGGTGCCGGTGCCGCAAGGGGAGCGGTCATAGGCCTTGCCCGGGCAGAGCACGAAGTTGCGGCTGTCGGCTTGCGGGTCGTCGGCAAACAGTTCGATGTGGTCGATCAGGCCGCCGTCCTCGCCGCGAAAACCCTGCTGCTCCAAGGCTTGCTGTACGGCGTAGGTGTAGGCGGTCAACGCGTCGAGGTTATCGCCGGCCACGCGTTGGCCATGTTCGGTGATCAGGAAAAACCAGTTGCCGCCCCAGGCCACGTCGCCCACCACCGGGCCGATGCCCTGCACCTCCAGGGCCAGTGCCTTGCGGTAACGGTAGGCCGGCACGTTGCGCACGCTCACCGAGCGGTCCTCGTGCAAGGTTGCCTGTACCGTGCCTACCGGGGTTTCGATGCTGTGCACGCCGGGGCCGATCCTGCCCAAGTGAGCCAGTGACGCCACCAGGCCGATGGTGCCGTGGCCGCACATGCCCAGGTAGCCGCTGTTATTGAAAAAGATCACGCCGGCACAGGCGCTGGGGTCCACCGGCTCACAAAGCAGCGCCCCCACCAGCACATCGCTGCCCCGGGGTTCGAGCACGCAGGCGCTGCGCCAGGCGTCGTGTTCCGTGGCCAGCCGTTGCTTGCGCTCGGCCATGTTGCCCTGGCCCAGGTCAGGAAAACCGTCGGTGACCAGTCGGGTCGGTTCGCCGCCGGTATGGGAGTCGATCACGGTGATGCGTTTCATGGGAGGGCCACGTCCGTTCAGATGAGTGACGGCAAGCGTGGCCCGCGCCAGGGGGCGACGGCTTGATGGTTTTACCTGTCGCCGATGACGAAATCGGCACAGTGCAGGCCCATCAATGGCTGGAAGGCAGGAACTTGAACAAGGTCTCGCAGACCCCGGCGATGTGTTCGTCCAGCAGCTTCACCGCGTGCTCGACATCGCCGGCGCGGCAGGCCTTGATGATTTCCCGGTGCTCGTGATCGGCGCGTTCCTTGCCCGCCGAAAGGCTCATCTGCATGCGCAAGTAGCGCTCCAGCTTGTCGTGGACCGAGCGGATCAAACCCACCATGAAGGGCCGTTGCGCCGGTTCGTAGAGGCAGGCATGCAGTTGCCAGTTCAGTTCCGCCCAGCGCCCGACGTCGTCTTCACCGATGAACTCCCGGCAGATGCTTTCGGCGCGGGTGAAGGTGGCTTCGGTCATGTTGGGAATCGCCAGGCGCAGCACTTTGTCTTCCAGCAGCATCCGCACCTCGAACATCTGCGCCAGCTCCGCCTCGGAAATGCGCGTGACCATCGCCCCGCGATTGCGCTGGAACATCACCAGGCCCTCGGCCTCCAGACGCTTGAGGGCTTCGCGCACGGGGATCTTGCTGACGTTGAACTGCCGGGCGATATCATCCTGGCGAATCGGCTCGTCCTCGGCAAAATGCCCGGCCACGATGGCATCGCGCAGGTGGCGGGTGATGATTTCCGAGGTGGAAGGGGTGTTGCCCAGGTCAGGCAGGTTGAACTTGGATAAAGTCACGGCGGCGGGTCGTTCGGCTTAGGTGGGGATATGGTATACGACTTTGCCGGGCGCGGTCCTTGAAGCAGGCGATGAAGCCGTCAAGGATACGAAAACTGTGGCGAGGGGATTTATCCCCGCTGGGCTGCGCAGCAGCCCCCAAGATGAGCAGATCCTATCTGCCTGACACACCGCAATGTCAGGTTTAGGGCTGCTGCGCAGCCCAGCGGGGATAAATCCCCTCGCCACAAGGTTTTGTGTTCAGCCGTGGGACAGATGGGCCACATACGCCTGCGTCCGGACTATGCGCCATCCCGTGACAACCGCCCCCGCCAACAACGCCAGGCCAAACACGATCAACGCCACATCAGCGCCAAAAGCGTCAGCCAACAACCCGGTCACCACCACCGGAATGCTGAACCCGACATAGGCGAACAGGAAGAACCCGGCGCTGACCCGGGCCTTTTCCGTGCCGGCCATGGCCGTGACGGCTGACAACCCTCCCAGGTAAAGGAAGCCGTAGCAAGCGCTGCTGGCGCCCAATGCCCCCAGCAGCACGGCGAGCAGGGAGCCGGCGCTCGCGCCCCAGGCCAGCAACGCGTAGCTCGCGGGCAGGATCAACAGGCCCAGGCCCGTGGCCCTGGCCGGTTGCATGCGCCGAACCCAGGGCTGGAAGAGCAAGCCGCAACTGATGACCGTGAAGGTCGACAGGCCAGACCAACGCTGCAAGTCGTGGGTCGCCAGCACTGACGGCAATATGGCGATGACCAGGCCCGAGGTCGCCCAGGCCAGCAGCATGGAAAAACTGTAGGGCAGGCTGCCGGCGGGAAACAAAGGCAGGCGCAGCAGCGGTGCATCTTTGATTTTCAGCGCCGGGTCCGGTAATCGCCAGACCACGACGATCGCCATGGCAGCCAACATCAGCTGCAACCAGAAGCTGCCGGGTGTGGCGCTGTGATGGACGAACAGGAACAGACTGGTCAACGCCGCGCCCAGGCCAAAGCCCAGGGAGGTGCTGGCGGTGACCCGGTTGGCCGGCGAGCGGGGATCGCGGGTTGCCATGAGCTCGGCCATATAGGCGGTTGATGTGGCCGAGGCCAGCCCTGTGCCGATCCCCATCATCAGGCGCGCCACGCCCAGCGCCTCCAGGCTCGGCCAGAGCAGTGTCACCAGCGTCGCCAGCATCGACAGCCCGAGCGCGACGAGGATCAACGGCTTGCGTCCCACCCGGTCGGCCAGCCCACCGAATGCCAGCAGGACCGGCAGCACGCCCAGCACATAACCGGAAAACGCCACCGCCGTGGCACCGGCCCCGTAGCCGGACAACTGCGCGTAGGTGGTGTACAGCGGCGCCTGCAGGTTGACCGCAAGGGTGATCAGGCAAAGGCCGAAAGCCAGCCCCCAGGAATGTTGATGCGATGGGTTCAAGGGTGTTCCTTAAAGGGTGTGCATGAAGTCCCGGGGACTATCACTGCCGGGCACAGCGCAAACAAGGAACAGACCCAGGCCATTTGTGCTTAACTGTTCGCTAAAAAATCGAGAACACTTAGCCAAGAGCGCCAGCCGTGGACCTGAAGATTGATCGCAACGTTGCCGAGCCCGTGATCCGGCAACTCGTGACGCACCTCATGGGCTGGATCAACGCCCATGGCATCCGCCCCGGCGCGCGCATGCCGTCCATTCGCCAATTGGCCCGTGAGAACAGCCTGAGCCTGTCGAGCGTGATCAAGGCCTATGACCAACTGGTTGCCGGTGGGGTGCTGGAGTCTCGACATGGCGCGGGTTTTTTTGTCGCGCAACAGTTGGCCCGACCTGTGGAGCCGGAGCCGGAAACGGATAACGCGCGGTGGCGGTTGTTCGACAATGAATCGACGCAGCTCAAGCTGGGGTGTGGCTGGCTGCCCGATGCCTGGCGCGACGACACCGACCTGGGCCAGGCGATCCGCCAAGTGGTGCGCAGCGACAACCACGCGTTGTTCAACTACAGCACCCCGTTGGGCTCGCCTCATCTGCGCCTGCACCTGCAAAAGCGCCTGGGCCTGATCGATATTCACGTCGATCCGGCGCAAATCATCACCACCCAAGGTGCCAGCCAGGGCCTCGACCTGCTGGTGCGAACCCTGCTCAAGCCCGGTGACCTGGTGCTGGTGGAAAGCCCCGGCTACTACAACCTGTTCAATCTGCTGAAGCTGCAGGGGGTCAAGACCGTGGCGGTGCCGAGAACCGTGCAAGGCCCGGACATCGCCCGCCTGGAACAGCTTCTCGGCGAGCATAAACCCTCGTATTTCTTCATCAACAGCATGTACCAGAACCCCACCGGCACCAGCCTGGCGCCAAGCGTGGCCTATCGTCTGCTGCAACTGGCAACGGCCCATGACTTTCGCCTCATCGAGGACGACATCTACGCCGATTTCCAGAACGGTCCGACCTCACGCCTGGCCTCCCTGGATGCCCTGGACCGGGTGATCTACCTGGCGAGTTTTTCCAAGACACTGTCCAGTTCGCTGCGCATCGGTTACGTGGTCGCCCATCCCGAGATCATCCAGCGCCTGGCCGAAGTCAAGATGATTACCGGCATCGGTTGTTCGCTGCTGGCGGAAAACGTGGTGGCGACGTTGCTGGCCAATGGTGCTTATCGCAAGCTGATCCAGCGCTTGCGCCAGCGCCTGAACAAGCAGATGGCGAGCACGCTGCGCCAATTGGACCCGGCCCACTGGGAGGTATTTGCCGAGCCGATGGGGGGCCTGTTCGTCTGGGCCAGGCCGCGGTGGCTGGCGGCACAACGAGTGCAGCAGATCGCCCGGGAGCTGCAAATCCAGTTGTCTCAGGGCTCGACGTTCCTGCCCCAGGGCGAGGCGTGCGATTGGTTGCGGTTGAACGTGGCTTATACCCAGGATCATCGTGCGCAGGTGTTCTTCCAGCGGGTGGAGCAGGAGTCGATTGCGGCGGGTCAATAGGGTCGGGGGTGATTGTTCTGGCGCCATCGCGAGCAAGCTTTGCTCCCACAGGGTGAGGCAGGGGCCAACCACAAGACTTGTTCCCGCTGAAGATCCCTGTGGGAGCAAAGCTTGCTCGCGATGACGGACTGACCGGTCACAAAAAACGTCAGTGTTAATGGGAATAGATATCAAACGACAATGAGTTACTGTATCTTTCGCGACACATTTTTGTCAGCCTCCCGATGTGGGTGGCTTGTTTCCATTAGGATTGTGCATCGATGCGTCGGATTCTCGTTTCACTGTGTGTGCTCCAGGCTTATTCCATTCCCACCTGGGCCGAAGAGCCAATCCCTGCCAAGCCGGCCTCCCTTGAGTTGCAAGCCACGGATATCGTCGGTAACGCCGACTATGAATCAGCACAAGGTCCAGTGAAGGGCTATCACGCCACCCGTTCGGCCAGCGCCACCCGTACCGACACGGCGATCCATGAAACCCCGCAATCGATTTCCGTGGTGTCTCGCGACGTGGTCGAAGACCTCGGCGCCACGCGCCTGCAAGACGCCCTCGACTACGCTGGCGGCGTAGGCCGGGGCAACAACTTCGGCGGCCAGGGCCTGACCACCTTCACCGTACGCGGCTTCACCACTGGGGAGTTCTACCGCAACGGTTTCCCGATCAACCGTGGCTACCCGAACATGCCGGACGCCAACACCATCGAGCGGCTGGAAGTCCTGCGCGGCCCGGCCACCATGCTTTATGGCCGTGGCGACCCGGGCGGTACCTTCAACGTGGTGTCCAAGCAGCCGTTGGCCGAGCGCACGGTGACCCTGGGCAGCCAGGTCAGCGACCAGGGGATGCGTCGCGGTACGCTGGACGCGTCCGGTCCATTGGACGAAGAAGGGCGTCTGGCTTATCGCCTGAACGTGGTCGGCGAGGGCGGCGATACGTTCCGCGACCACGTCGAGACCGAGCGCTACGGCATCGCGCCAGTGGTGACCTGGCAGGTCAACGACACCACGCGCCTGACCTTCGAAGGCGATTTCATGCGCAACAATGCGCCGCTGGACCGTGGCCTGACCCATTACGCCGGCCAGCGCGGCACCGCGTCGCGCGATACGTTCTTCGGCGAAAAAGACGCCGGCAAGCTGCACAACGACAACAACATGCTGCAGGTGCGTTTCGAGCACATGCTCAACGACGACTGGACCCTGGCCGGTGGTACTCAATGGCTCGACGGCACCTTGCAGGGCAATGCCGTGGAGGGCAACAGCATCGGCGCCGATGGGCGTACCCTGAGTCGCAACTTCAACTACCGCAAGCTGGAGTGGACCGACCGCGACACCCAGCTCAACCTCACCGGGCATTTTTCCACCGGAGGGTTCGAGCACACGTTGTTGACGGGGATCGAGTATGAAGACTACGACTACCAGTCCATCATCCAGCGTTCCTCCGGCGCCGCCGGTGCCTACCCGATCGATATCTTCGACCCGGTGCATGGCCAGCCACGCCCGGCGTTGACGCGTACGCCCACCGATGACCAGGAAAACCTCAAGACGTTTGGTGTGTTCGTCCAGGATCAGGTGGCGCTGACTGAGCGCCTGAAGGTGTTGGCAGGGGCGCGTTTCGAGCATTTCGAGCATGAGTACGAATCCTTCGTCCCTCAGGCTCGGCCCGGTAGCCGTAACTGGGACAAGACTGAAAATGCCGTCACCCCACGCCTGGGGGTGATCTACGATCTGACCGATACCGTTGCGCTCTACGCCAACACCGCGCGCTCGTTCAAACCCAACACCGGAGCGAGTCGCCAGGGTCAGGGTGAGGGGTTTAAGCCGGAAGAGGGCAAGTCCTACGAAATGGGCGTCAAGTGGGAAGCGCTGGATCGCCAGTTGAGCGTTGACGCGGCGATCTACCAGATTGAAAAGCGCAACGTCCTCACGCCCGACCCGCTGGACGCCACCTTCAACGTGGCTGCCGGCGAAGTGCGCAGCCGTGGCTTTGACTTGAACGTGGCGGGCAATTTGACGCCAGAATGGCGCGTGATCGGTGGCTACGCGTATGTGGATGCCGAAGTGACCAAAGACATCAATATCCCGTCCGGCACCCGCCTGCTCAACGTGCCCAAGAACTCCTTCAGCCTGTTGAACGTCTACGAGTTCCAGGACGGTGGCCTCAAAGGTCTCGGCCTGGGCCTGGGCGCCAAGTACATCGATGAGCGGGCCGGCAATACGGCGGCCAGCACCTTTACCATGGACAGCTACACCGTCGTGGACCTGCTCGGTTACTACAAGGTCAACGAGCGGATCCGCCTCAACCTGGACCTGAAGAATCTGTTCGACGCCGATTATGAGGAAGGCGCATTTGGTGGTGTCTACGCCTACCCAGGCGCACCGCGGACCGTGCAGGCCGGCATCTCCTACACGCTCTGAACCCCGTGCGTCATGAAAACCCCGGAGGTCCTGCCTTCGGGGTTTTTCTTTTTACCACTTGCCTGTTTACCACTTGCCTGTGCTCATCCCGCCGTCCACCGGCAGTATCGCGCCCGTCGTGAAATCGGCGCCCGCCAGGTACAACACGGCCTCGGCAATTTCCTCGACGGTGCCCACGCGACCGGCGGGGGCCAGGTTGTCGAGGAATTCGCGGTGAGCCGGGTCGTGCATGGGCGTGTCGATGATGCCGGGGGCGACCGCGTTGACCTTGATGTTGTGGGGCGACAGTTCCAGGGCCAGGGCGCGGGTCATCTGGTTGACGCCGCCCTTGATCAACACCGGCAGTGCTGCCGGCACCTGGATGTTCGGTTGCAGGGCCACGGCGGCTGAAATGTTGATGATGAAGCCTTGCTGGCGCCCGATCATGTGCGCCGCAGCGGCCTGGCTGGCGTAGACCAGACCCTTGAGGTTGGTGTCCAGCAGCGCGTCCAGGTCTTGGGGGCTGTATTCGACGAAGGGTTTTGGCAGGAAGAAACCGGCGTTGTTCACCAGCCCGTCAACGGCGCCAAACGCCTTGACGGCTTGAGTGATGAGGGCGGTTGAAGTGGCCGGGTCAGCGATGTCGCCGGCCACGCCGATGAAACCGGCCGGGTGACCGAGCTCGGCGGCGGCAGCCTCTAGGCCGGACGGGGAGCGGGCATTGCCCACCACGTTATAACCCCGACCCAGGAACGCCTTGACCAAACCCAGGCCGATCCCGCTGGAAGCGCCGGTAATGATGACGGTTTTTTTGAGACTCATGATTGACTCCTGATCACATTGAGTTGAACCGGTGCGCCTGTGTCGGCGGTGGTTGAGCTCAGGGTATTGATGCCTCAGGGTTTGATAAATAAGGCTTCTGGTACTTGAGTTGATACGTCATGTAATCAATCTAAAATACCCATAAATCCCTGTGGGAGCGAGCCTGCTCGCGATGGCGTCAGGCCAATCGGGATTGATGTTGACTGACACACCGCTATCGCGAGCAGGCTCGCTCTCACAAGGTTGTCGGGTTGGCACGAAGAAAAAAGCCCGGTCAGTTGGACCGGGCTCGAAAGGGCAGAGCGTTATTCCTTGGGAAGACTTCGATACTGCGTCGTCGTCATCCCCGCGTACCCCCAATTATCCGTGTCGACTTCCTCGATCACGATATGGGTCAAGTGCGGGTCCTTGCCCAGTACGCGCTGGAGGGTTTCGGTGATTTCGGAAATCACCTGGGCTTTCTGTTCACGGGTGACGCCGTCTCGGGTAATTCGCACATTGACGAAAGGCATGTTGCACTCCAGCAGCTGAGAAAGTGCGCAGGAAGAATCCCACGCCGTTGAGAGGCCACTATATTTATACGCCGCAGACTGATAAACAGGCCTTTGGAAACTTCAGTTGATACGCGGTGTAATGAATCATGAAGCGTCATTTCGAAGACCTGCAGTTGGGCAGCATAGAATTGTTCTGCCTGGCGGCGGAGGCGGGCAGCTTCACGGCGGCGGCGCAGTTGGCGGGGGTTACCCCGGCGGCGGTGAGCCGCTCGATCTTTCGCCTGGAAGAGCGCCTGGGCTCACGGCTTTTCGTGCGCACCACCCGCAGTATTCGCCTGACCGAAGCCGGCAAGACCTATTTCGAGCAATGTCGGCAGGCGTTGACGCAACTGGTCGAGGCGCAACAGGAAATGATGGGCGCGCAATCGGTGCCGTCCGGGCAACTGCGCATCAGCCTGCCCACCACCTACGGGCATCACCGCATCCTGCCTTTGCTGCCGGCCTTTCGGGCGCTGTACCCGCAAGTGACGGTGGACCTGCACTTGAGCAATCGAAACATCGATTTTGTTGCCGAAGGTTATGACCTCGCCATCCGGGTGCGGGCCCAGCCGGACTCGTCGTTGATCGCCCGGCTGCTGGAAGACGGGAAACTGGTGGTGGTCGCGTCTCCTGACTATCTGCGCAAGGCCGGCACGCCGCAGGTGCTTGAAGACCTGGACGATCACGAGTGCATCCAGTTCGAATTGCCCAGTAGCGGGCGACGGATTTCCTGGTTGTTCAATGTCGAGGGCAAGGAAAAGGAGGTGTTCGGCGAAGGGGGTTACTGTTGTTCGGACGATGTGCTCGGCGGCGTGACGCTGGCCAAGCATGGCGCGGGCTTGTTCCAGACTTACAAATTCATCGTCGAACAGGAGCTGGCCAACGGGCAGTTGGTGGAGGTGCTTGCGCCTTTCGCGGGGCGCTCACGGCCGTTCACCTTGCTCTATCCTCACGGCCGGTACGTACCGCAGCGGGTGCGCGCTTTTGTGGATTTCCTGTTGCAATACCGCCAGCAGTGGGCGACGGATTGAAGTCACTGTGACCTGTGGCGAGGGGATTTATCCCCGCTGGACTGCGAAGCAGTCCCAACAGCAGCGATGCAATCAGACTGATACACCGAGTTGCCTGGTTTCAGGGCTGCTTCGCAGCCCAGCGGGGATAAATCCCCTCGCCACATTGAATCCCAGCGGTTCAGTCAACTAGCGGCGCCCATGTAGATTTTCAGGTCAGAACCGAAACGCCTGACGACCGATCAGCAGCCACTTGCCGTTCTTCTGCTTCTGCCAGATCTGGAAGTTCTCGATTTCCGTTGGCACCACCTCAGTGCCCTTGAGCGCCTGGGCCGAGAAGTGATTGCGCACCAGCGCCACATCACCGGACAGGGTGATTTTCTGGTTCTGCATTTCCAGGGTCTTGAACGCGCTCTTGCCCGTTTCGATGTCGGCGATGAAGGCCTTCTTGTCCTGGATGTTGCCGCTGGAGTGCCCGTAGGTCAGGTTCTCGGCGGCCAGTGCCTGAAGTTGTGGGATGTCTTTGTGCAGCATGGCTTGGGTCAAATGATCGACCGCCTGGGCCACCTCCTGCTCGGCCGATGAAGTGGCGGCCGCTGCGTAGCCGCTGAACAGGCACAAGAAGCTGATGACCAATGTCGCTTTTTTCATGGGGATTTCCTTGTTGTTGTAGGTATCAGGAACGCGAGCGGTTGCATGCTCGTCGGTCATCGTACAACTTGTCGAGGGGGACTGGAATAGGGCGCTGACAATGTGGCGAGGAAGCAAGCTCGCGCTGGGCTGCGGTAGGAGCTGCCGAAGGCTGCGATCTTTTGATCTTGATCTTTCGCTTTGGACTCAATGGACAGAGGAAAGATCGCAGCCTCGTTGCACTCGTCAGCTCCTACAGCCCAGCGGGAGCAAGCTCTCATGGAACAAATTGCAACCATGTGATTTTTAAGGCTGAAAATACATATCGATCGGTCTATGAGGAACCGCAGGTCAATATCGGGCAAGGTGCCATTTGATAACGCAACAAGTTGTAGCCGGTCAACTGTAGGAAAATTCCCCAAAGCATCCGCCAACGTATTATCTACGGCATAACCTCGTTTAATATCGATGAGGCCAAAGCGTCCCGTAAGACACTGTATTTACACCCATACAGCCCCAAGAAATAACGAAGAAAAGTCGCCATGTTTAATTTAAGAAAACATATCCAGCGCGACACGTTTAAATACATTCCACATAACGCCCCAAAGGCTACGAGACCTTGCGTCCTTACTTACGCATGCGTCAGAATCCGCTGGCTTGTGCGCTTTGCCCCTGGCTTCTATCGTTTACCTGCCACTGCCCATCAGTGGTCGGGTTTAGTCGCCCATCAGGTTTGGTAAGGTGCTTGAGCACCGTTCAGTCAGGTCATTTATATGCCTGCACTAAATGGTGGTTGTGCGCAGGGCGTCCTCGGGCGCGCCGGGTTTTACCAATTCCTACCGGTCGACTAACCTGCGTACAGCCGCCACCCTTCTTTTAGTCGAGAACGGTTGCAGCTCCAATGTAGGAATTGTCATTTATGTTCAAAGTAACGCCCAACCCCCCGGATATCTATTCGGTACTCTACGGCGACTCTCTCGACCCTGAAAAGTTGAAAGAGGCGGCAGACCGCGCGCTCAAGCACTACCTGAACCCCGGGGCAACGAAAACGCAGATACAGCCCCGCAAGCCCAGCACGATCTTCACCATCGACGCAGCGGTGGATGACGAAACGTTGCTCGTTGAGGCGTGCGAATCCTTGGCATCCGCCAGCGTGATGGTCAGCGACCTCACCGATTTGACGGACGGCCCAAGGCGCCAAACGATGCTGGTGCTGCAACGGATCATCATGTTGGGTGAGTTAGCGGTCAATCGAGTACTGGATAACTACAAGCCTGGGTAGTCGCCAGGTAGTGTTGTGGGGGGGCGCCGCAAGCGCCCTCACAACCTAAGTCCACGAAGCTCGGTGGAATGTTGGGTTCCGTCAGGCACTGCCAGCCGCATGGGCCTTATTGTTCCGCCTTCACAACCCTTCCCGAACCGCCCCCCGAATCCCTTCCAGCAACATGGTGAACGCCGGGTTGTCGTTGTCCTCGCGCCACACCAGGTGCAATTCGCTTTGCACCCCTTCGCCCAGGTCGATCTCGCGAAACACCACCTGCTTGAACACCACGCTGCTGGCGCAACGCGGTACCAGGGCCAGGCCCATGCCGGCGTTGACCAGTGCCAGGATCGTCAGCGACGACCCCAGCCACTGCACGAATTGCGGCGCGACCCGGGCCGAGCGGAGCATGCCGGTGAGCAGTTCGTTGAAGGGCGGGTAGGCGGCGTGGGAGTACATCAGGAACGGTTGTCCGTCCAGGTCCTGGACGCTGACGGTTTCAGCGCTGGCCAGCGGATGTCCGGCAGGCACCGCCAGCACGAAGGGTTCGCGCACCAGGCATTCGGTGGCGTAGCCGGTTTCCAGCAGCGGCGAGCGGACGATGCCCAGGTCGATGCGCCGGGCGCGCAGGGCTTCGTGCTGTTGGTAGGTGTTCATCTCCGCCAGGACGATTTTGACCTGGGGCTGTTTCAGCCGGGCCTCGGCAATCACCTTGGGCAAGAACTCGTACACCGCACTGCCGACGAAGCTGATGGTCACCGAACCGATGTCACCCTTGGCAAAACGCTTGGCGGCCTCGGCGGCTTGTTGCGCCTGTTCCAGCAGGTTCTGCGCTTCGATGAAAAACGCCCGGCCGGCGGCGGTGAGCGCCACGCTGCGGGTGCTGCGGGTGAACAGCTCGACGCCCAGGTGGTGCTCCAGCAATTGGATCTGCCGGCTCAGCGGTGGCTGGGTCATGTTCAGGCGTTCGGCGGCGCGACGGAAGTTGAGTTCGGTCGCCACGGTGGTGAAGCAGCGCAGCTGGGCCAGTTCAAACATTGATTCAATCCAGGTATCAATCAAGTGCCAAGTTAGATTAGACGGGAACAATCCACCGCGTCCATCATCGGCCCGTTCCCCACAAAAACAATGATCGGGAGGCACCCCTTGAATAACGTAACGGACTCCACCCATGACAGCACCCTGGCGCTCGCGGCGGCCAAGGTCAAACGTCATGTACTGCCGCTGGTGGTGGTGATGTTCATCGTCAACTACATCGACCGGGTCAACATCGGCTTCGTGCGCAGCCACCTGGAAACCGACCTGGGCATCGGCGCCGCGGCCTACGGGCTCGGCGCCGGGCTGTTCTTCATCGGCTACGCGCTGTTCGAAGTCCCGTCCAACATGCTCTTGCAACGCTACGGCGCGCGGGCCTGGTTGACGCGCATCATGTTCACCTGGGGCGCGGCCGCCATGGCCATGGCCTTTGTGCGCGGCGAGACCAGTTTCTATGTGCTGCGCTTCATCCTCGGCGCGGCGGAGGCGGGGTTCTTTCCCGGCATCATTTACTACTTCACCCAATGGCTGCCCGCCAGCGAGCGCGGCAAGGCGATGGCGATCTTCCTCAGCGGTTCGGCCATCGCCTCGGTGATTTCCGGCCCGGTGTCCGGCGCCTTGCTGCACATCAGCGGGTTGGGCCTGCATGGCTGGCAGTGGATGTTCCTGATCGAAGGTTTCGCCTCCATCGTGCTGTGCGGGTTTGTCTGGTTCTGGTTGCAGTCGCATCCGAGCCAGGCGAAATGGCTGACGGCTGACGAGAAAAGCGTATTGATCGCCGCCATCGCCGAAGAGCAACGGGCCCGGGAAGCGGCCCAGGTGGTCAAACCGTCGATGTTCAAGTTGCTGGCCGACCGACAGATCGCGCTGTTCTGTTTCATCTACTTCTCCATCGCCCTGACCATCTATGGCGCCACGTTCTGGCTCCCGAGCATGATCAAGAAAATGGGCAACCTGGGGGACTTCCAGGTCGGTTTGCTCAATTCCATTCCGTGGATCATTTCCATCATCGCGATGTACGGGTTTGCCGCCCTGGCCGGCAAATGGAAATTCCAGCAGGCCTGGGTCGCGGTGACGCTGGTGATCGCCGCGTTCGGCATGTTCATGTCCACCACCGGCGGGCCGATCTTTGCCTTCGTGGCGATCTGTTTCGCGGCCATCGGTTTCAAGGCGGCGTCGGCGTTGTTCTGGCCGATTCCCCAGGGTTACCTGGATGCACGCATCGCGGCGGCGGTGATCGCCCTGATCAACTCCATCGGTAACCTCGGCGGCTTTGTCGCGCCCACGGCCTTCGGTTTCCTGGAGCAGACCACCGGTTCCATCGAGGGTGGGCTGTATGGGTTGGCCGCCACGTCGCTTGTCGCCGCCGTGGTGATCTTTTTCGCCCGCACCGCACCGAAGCGCGACACCCCGAATTCACGCTCCGGCCGGCCCGAAACCGTTGTCGAAGCCGATCAGTCGCAAACCTCTCAAGCTTTGAAACCTGGCCCATCGGGAGCCGCTGTATGAAGATCAAACGCGTCACCGTCACCCCCATCGCTTTTCGCGATCCACCTTTGCTCAACGCCAGCGGCATCCATGAGCCGTTCGCGTTGCGCTCGATCATCGAGATCGAGAGCGACAACGGTTACATCGGCCTCGGGGAGAGCTACGGCGATGCACCAGCCCTGGCGATCCAGCAGCAGTTGCAAAGCCAGTTGATCGGCCTGGACCCGTTCAACCTCAACCAGTTGCGGGCTATCGTCCAGGCGACCGTCGCCGCGCAGAAACCGGTCAGCGTTGCCGGTGCCGAACTGGCGCCGGGTTCCCACGCGAGCAAGGCGGTGAGCAATGCCTATTCGGCGTTCGAAGTGGCGTGCCTGGACTTGCAGGCCCACTCCCTGAACGTGCCGCTGGTGGACCTGCTGGGCGGCGCGATTCGCGACGAGATCCCGTTCAGTGCCTACTTGTTTTTCAAGTACGCCGAGCACATCGATTCGCCGTACCCGCCCGACAGTTGGGGCGAGGCGCTCAACGAACAGCAGATCGTCGCCCAGGCCCGGCGGATGATCCAGGACTATGGCTTCAAGAGCATCAAGCTCAAGGCCGGCGCCCTCGATCCGGAGCATGAAGTCGCGTGTATCAAGGCGCTGAAACAGGCCTTTCCCGGCTACCCGTTGCGCATCGACCCCAATGGCAACTGGTCCCTGGAAACCTCGATTCGTATGGCCGAGCTGCTGGGGGATGACCTGCAGTATTACGAAGACCCGACGCCGGGGCTGGAAGGCATGGCCGAGCTGCACAAACGCACGGGGCTGCCGCTGGCGACCAACATGGTAGTCACCGATTTCGATGAGTTTCGCCGCAGCGTGGCGCTGGACAGTGTGCAAATCGTGTTGGCCGACCACCATTACTGGGGTGGCCTGCGCGACACCCAGGCCTTGGCGAAAATGTGCAGCACCTTCGGCCTGGGCGTGTCGATGCATTCGAACTCGCACCTGGGCATCAGCCTCATGGCCATGGCCCACGTGGCGGCCGCGGTGCCGAACCTGGATTACGCCTGTGACACCCATTACCCGTGGCAGGAACCGGATGAAGAAGTGATCAAGGGCGGCAAGCTGCCGATTGTCGACGGCTGCGTGAAGATCACCCGCGCGCCGGGCCTGGGCTTGGAACTGGACCAGGATCAACTGGGCAAGCTGCATGAGCAGTTCCTCCGTTGCGGCATCCGCCAGCGCGACGATGTGCGGCAGATGCAGCGTTACCGTCCGGACTGGAAGACCGTCAAGCCGCGGTTCTGAGCCGAAGGCGAGGGGCCTGCTGCGCAGGCCAGCGGGAGCAAGGTCTGTGGGAGCAAAGTCTGTGGGAGCAAGGCTTGCCCGCGATGAACGATAACGCGGTCCAGCTGTTCGACCGCGGCGCGGCTATCGCGGGCAAGCCTTGCTCCCACAGGTATCTCCACAGGTCTTGCTCTCACAGAAAAATCCCTCCCACATCCCTAGGCCGCCCTGCGGCCCACACCCAAAGTACCGCGCCCGTCGGCATCGCAGTCTTACACCCAAACTGCCGCGCCGGGCCGGCGCTGCCAAAGCATTCGCCAATTGCCTCCAAGGCAGCGTATGACGCGCCCGGGCGCCTTTCGATAATCGCCTCCGACATCCCGTCCCCTGTTGCGGAGCGCGCCATGCACAACAATAAAAATACCCGCCAACGTTTTTTGCCTGCGGTCATCGTAGGTGTTTCGAGCCTGGGCCTGATGCCTTGGGCCAACGCCGAAATCATGCTGTACGACAAGGATCAGACCACCTTTTCCACCGACGGCTACATCAACGCCTTTTACGTCAACAGCGACGTCGACCGCGCGGGTGAGCAGTACGACCGTCGGCAGGCGCGGGTCAAGATGGGCTTCTTGCCCAACTACCTGGGCTTCAACATGGGCAAGCAGGTCGATGACCTCAAGCTCGGTGCCCGGGCTTCGTTCTGGGTGACCATCAACGACAGTGAAACCAATGGCACCGACACCGCCATCGACGTGCGCCAGTTCTACGGCACCGTGGCGAACCCGGAGTGGGGTGAGGTGCTGATCGGCAAGGACTTCGGCCTGTTTGCCCGCTCCAACATCCTGCTGGACGAACTGCTCGCCGGTTATGGCCAGGTCAGCGACACCCTGGGGCTGGTGGACGGCGGTGGCGTGTCGTTTGGCAACATCGGCAGCGGTTATCCGTACCCGTTCCCGACCTCGCAGATCACCTACCGCACGCCGGTGATGGAGGGGCTGCGGGTGGCGGTGGGAATCATGGACCCGGTGGACACCAACGACAACAGCGCCACCGGCAAGGCCTATCAGGAAAACCCGCGCACCGAGAGCGAGATCACCTACCAGTTCGACCTGGGCGGGGCGAAGATCTACAGCTGGCTCAACGGCAGCTACCAGACCTCGGACAACACCGACGCCAGCGTCGAATCGGTCACTTCCAAGGGCCTGGGGTATGGCGTGCAGGCCAAGATGGGCGGGTTGTCGCTGACCGGCTCGGGGTTCCAGGCCAAGGGCATCAACCCGTTCTTCACCAACAACGCCGGTGAAGCTACCCTGCGCAATGTCGACAGCAAGGGCTACCTGTTGCAGGGCTCCTACAAGCTGGGCAAAAACCGCCTGGCGCTGTCCTACGGCAAGACCGATGACGACGGCAACGGCGTGGTGGGCAGTGGCGCCGATTATGAAACCCGTGGCATCGCGCTGTTCCACGACATCAACGACAACCTCAAGCTCGTGGCCGAGTACAACCAGTTCGAAATCAACGGCCACGACACCAGCGCCCAGAACGAAGACACCGACACCTTTGCGGTGGGGGCGGTACTCACCTGGTAAGAGTTGGATCCTTTGGGTCCGACGCCGTCTGTGGGAGCAAGGCCTGTGGGAGCAAGGCTTGCCCGCGATGAACGATAACGCGGTCCAGCAGTTCGACCGCGGCGCGGCTATCGCGGGCAAGCCTTGCTCCCACAGATAAATCCCCTCGCCACAATAGTCATTCCAACAGGACACCGTCTCAGTCTTTTGTGGCGGGGAAGTTTGCTCCCGGGGGGCTGCGCATCAGCCCCCTTTTTTTCAGTGTGACGTCCCCTCGGCGAACTCGATCTTGTTGCCGACGTTGTATTTGCCCGAAGGCTTGTTCATGGGCAGGCGCTTGATTTCCTTGAGGGTGTTGCTGTCGTAGACGATCAGCGCGCCATCGGTATCCCAGATGCTCAGCAGCAGGTAGCGGCCGTCGCGCGTGAACTCGACGTGGGCGGCGGTTTTTCCGGGCATGGGCCGCAGGGTATGGGCGATTTCCAGGGTCTGTTTGTCGATCAGGTGGATGGCATCGTTGTCCGGGCCGAAGAACACGTCGGTCCAGGCGTAGCGGGAGTTGACGTGGCTGCGCAGGAAGAAACCCGGCCCGAGCGTGGGGATCTGCTTGATGACTTTCCAGGTGTCGAAGTCGATCACCGAAATCAGCCCCTTGCTGATGTTGGGTGTGGCGAACACCCAGTGCCCATAGCGTTTCCAATAGGTCCCCGAGCCCAGGTGCGGCATGCCCGGCAGCGCGATGTCGGTGACGATCCGCCCCGTGTCGAGGTCGATCACCTGGCCGCCCTGGGCCTTGCGCGAGGTGGCGAGCAACTGCCGGTAATCGGGCGAGAAGGAAAAATCATCAAGGAAATCCCCGGCCTCGATCCGCCGGGGCACGAAGTCCGGGTTCGGGCCGGTGGACAGCTCCCAGAGCTCTTTCACATCCTTCAAGGCGACGATGAAGCTGTTGCGCGGCGGCGCGGTATAGACCGCACTGACCCTCGACGCCTGGCCATCCAGCCCCACCGTTGCAATGGTCTTGACCAGTGACAGGTCGCGGGCATCCAGCACCACCAGGTTGCCGGGCAGGGTGTTGCCCACCAGCACCCAGTGTCCGTCCTTGCTCACCGCCAGGTTGCGGGTATTGAGCCCGACCCGCACCTCGGCGATGAGCGTGAGGTTGTGCAGGTCATACAGGCTGATCCAGCCGTCCCGGGAGGCGAAATAGACGAAGCGTCCGTCCGGCGAAAACTTTGGTCCGCCATGCACCGCGAAATGTGAGGCGAAGCGCGCCAGGACCTCGAAACGATCGCCGTCGACGATATCGACGTGATGATCGCCAGCCTCCACCACCACGAACAGGTTCAGCGGGTCGGCGTGGTGCTGGGGTTTATCGGGCAGGCTGGCGACATCCGCCAGCAGGCGATGGCTGCGGCGCGTGTCGTCCTCGCTCCAGGTCGGTTCGACCGCAGGTGGACGCTGGAGATAGTGGGTCAAGCCATCGATCTGCGCAGGCTCCAGCACCGCACCGAACGCCGCCATCTGGCTGGCCGGGCGGCCATTTTCGATCACCTGGCGGATTTCGTCGGGCTTGATCCGACTCAGGCTCTGGGGCAACAGCGCCGGCCCGGCGCCGCCGATGCGATTCACCCCGTGGCATTGCTGGCAGTGTTGCTGGTAGTTCTGTTCGGCCAACGTCAGGTCCGGTTCAGGCGCCGTGGCGCCGTGGACAGCGCCGATCCACAGCAATGGGGCAAGCCAGCCGATTCTCATGAGGCGACCCTCGCGATACTTGGCTGGAGCGGTAGGGCCGGGTGCAGGCGGGCCGGATGCTCCAATACCTGATGGGCAAATAAACCGACCACCTTGCCGATCACCGTCAAGGTCGGCAGGCCCTCGGTGCATGCCAGTGCCATCTGCGGCAATTGCTGGAGGGTGCCGCGCAGGACCTGCTGGTCGGGGCGCGTGCCGTTGCTGATCAGCGCCGCCGGCGTATCAGCCGCCAGGCCCGCCGCGATCAGTTGTGCGGCGATGGTGCCGAGGTTCGACAGACCCATGTAGAACACCAGGGTCTGGCTGTCATCCGCCAGGCTTTGCCAGGGCAGGTTCAAGTCGCCTTCGCGTTGCAAATGACCGGTGATGAAGCGACAGGAGTTAACCAGGTCGCGATGGGTCAGGGGAATGCCGGCATAGGTGCTGCAACCGGCCGCGGCGGTGATGCCAGGCACCACTTGGCAATCGATGCCGCGGGCCAGCAGATACTCCAGCTCCTCGGCGCCGCGACCGAAGATGAACGGATCACCGCCCTTGAGTCGCACCACCCGTTGTCCCTGGTCGGCCAGGTCGGCCAGCAGTTCGTTGATCTGTGGCTGGGGCAGGCTGTGGCAACCGGCGGCCTTGCCGACGTAATGCCGGGCGCAGGTCAGCGGGATCAGGCTGAGCAATTGCGCGCTGATCAAGCGGTCGTAGACCACCGCGTCGGCCTGCATCAACAGGCTCCAGGCGCGCAATGTCAGCAGGCCCGGGTCACCGGGGCCGGCGCCGACCAGGGCGACTTCACCCGGTCTGAAGGACGCTTGCAGGGCAGCGGGCAAAACGATGGAGGCAGGCATGGGACTTCCTTGGTTCGGTATCAGGTTCGCCGTCGGTTGATCAGGCGCAGGGCATCGCAACGCTGGGGATCGCGTGCAAGCCGATTTCTTCGTCGCTGAGGTGGCAGCCGGGGTCCTGGCCCCACAGGTCGCCGTCGGCCCAGGCCCGGGTGCGGGTATTGCCGTTGCAGATCGCCAGCCAGCGGCATTGCCCGCAGCGACCGCCCACGGCCCGTGGGTGTTCGCGCAGTTTCAGCAGCAGGGCATCGGGGCGCTCGAGCCAGAGTGTCTTGAATGGCGTCTGGCGGACATTGCCCACCGAGTGCTGCCACCAGTACGTGTCGGGATGAACCTCGCCGGTATTGTCGATGTTGGCGATGCCGCTACCCGAGGCGTTGCCGCCCCAGGCCCGCAGCATCTGCTCCAGTGCGGCGTAGTGTTGGGGCAGGCGCCGGGATACCCAGTGCAGCAACAGGATCGCGTCGGCGTCGTTGTTGCCGCTGACGAAGTCACTGTCGCGGCCTTGTTCGATGTCGCGCCAGGCCCGTTCGAAGATCAAGGTCATGGCCTCGCGGCTCATCTGCTGGTGGGCATCGAGCTTGCGACTGCGCTTGCCCCGGCCGCTGTAGTTGAGGTGCGACAGGTAGAATTTCTGTACGTCGTACTCATTCATCAAGTCCAGCAAGCGCGGCAACTGGGCATGGTTTTGCTGGGTGAGGGTGGTGCGCAACCCGACCCGGATACCTTGTTCACGGCAGAGCCGGATGGCGGCCATGGAGCTGGCGAAACTGCCCTTGAGCTGACGGAATTCATCGTGGGTCGCTTCCAGGCCGTCGATGCTGATGCCCACGTAATCGAAGTTCGCCGCCGCAATCTGTTCGATATTGGACGTGTCGATCAGCGTGCCGTTGGTGGACAGGGCAAGGAAAAAACCTTTGTTGCGGGCATAGGCGCTGAGTTGGAACAGATCCTCGCGCAACAGCGGTTCGCCGCCGGACAGGATCAACACGCGCACGCCGGCATCGTGCAGGTCGTCGATGACCTGGAGCGCCGCCGCGGTGTCCAGTTCATCGCGAAACACGCTGTCGGCCGACGTTGCATAGCAGTGCTTGCAGGTCAGGTTGCAGCGCCTGAGCAGGTTCCAGATCACCACCGGCGGGCGGCAGCTGCCCGGTGGCGCGACACGTGGGGCGGGGCAATGCCCGGCCAGGGCTCGCAGGTAATGGCTGATCCTCAACATGAGTCGCTCTCCTTTGATGTGGGAAAGGCTTGGTGGGAGCAAGGCTTGCCCGCGATGAAGCCGATGCGGTCCTTCTGGAACCGAGGTGCTTGCTTCGCGAGCAAGCTTTGCTCCCACAGGCGCCAGGCGCAGGCCGGTCTCAACATAAGGTGCTCCTTTGATGTGGGAGCAAGGCTTGGTGGGAGCAAGGCTTGCCCGCGATGAAGCCGATATGGTTCTTCAGGAACCGAGGCGCTTGTTTCGCGAGCAAGCTTTGCTCCCACAGGCGCCAGGCGCAGGCCGGTCTCAACATAAGTCGCTCCGTGGGAGCAAGGCTTGCCCGCGATGAAGCCGATGGGGTTCTTCAGGAACCGAGGCGCTTGTTTCGCGAGCAAGCTTTGCTCCTACAGGTGACAGGCGCAGGCCGGTTTTTTTCAGGATGCGGCTGATCCTCAACATAAGTCGCTCCGTGGGAGCAAGGCTTGGTGGGAGCAAGGCTTGCCCGCGATGAAACCGATGCGGTCCTTCATAAAACCGACGCCCCTGTTTCGCGAGCAAGCTTTGCTCCCACAGGTGACAGGCGCAGGCCGGTTTTTTTCAGGATGCGGCTGCTCACCAGCATGTCGTCGGCGGCGCAGGCGTCCCCCAGCAGGTAGCGCAGGTGTTCGCGGTAGCTGTCGATTTCTTCGCGGCTACGGCCATGGACCATGGCGAACAGGTTGTAGCGCCAGCCGGGCCGGCGCGGGCGCCGGTAGCAGTGGCTGACGAAGGGCTGAGCCCCCAGCAGGGCGCCGAGACGCGAAATGTCGGCATCGGCCACGTCCCAGACCGTCATGCCGTTGTGGCGATAGCCCAGGCGATAGTGATTGGGCACGGCGGCAATGCGGCGGATCGCACCCTCGGCCTGCAGGCGCTTGAGCAGGTCGAGGGTGGATTCCACGCTCAGTTCCAGTTGTTCGGCCAGCCAGGCCCAGGGGTCTTCGAGCAAGGGCAGGCCGGCCTGGGTCAGTTCCACCAGGCGCAGCGCCAACGGTGTTTCATCCAGCCGTGGCGGCGCTTGCCACAAAGACTCAGACGGGGAAATACAGGCCGACATGGTAGGTCTCCTCTTTGGGCAGGTTCAGCGGCACCAGGCCGGTCAGGTGTTCAATGTGCAGCAGGGTGTCGTTGATCGCCTGTTCGCTGGGGCAGGCGAGCACGAACCACATGTTCCAGGTGTGCTCGCGGCGGTAGTTGTGGGCGACCTCGGGCATGTCCGCGAGCAGCTCGGCGATGGCCTCGAAGCGCGGTTCGGGCACCGCCAGCGCCGCCAGGGTGAACGCACCGCCCAGGCGATCGATGTCGAACATCGGACCGAAGCGGGTGAGGACCCCGTCGTTGAGCAACTCATGCAGGCGGTCGAGCAATTCGGTGCTGCTGCTGTCCAGTTCCTGGGCCAGGGCCTGCCAAGGGTGACGCACCAGCGGCAGGCCCAGTTGCAGCCGATTGATCAGGCGACGGTCGAGGTCATCCATCGATACGGGCTCCGGCCGGGGCGGCGAAACGTCCGCCGCATTGCTTGAACAGGTGCGTGCTGAACAGCAACTGGTGGGGCAGGTCGTCCAACTGGTGTTCTTCCAGCAACGCCTGAACCTGGGTCTCGACACGGTCACGCTGGCGACCGTGAATCATGCAAAACAGGTTGTATTGCCACTGGGGCAGGCGCCTGGGGCGTTGGTAGCAAAGGCTGATGCCCGGTGCTTGTCCGAGGCGTCGGCCGACTTCATCGACCAAGGCGTCCGGCACGTCCAGCACCAGCATGGCGTTGGCGGCAAACCCCAAGGCGCGATGGTTGACCACCAGGCCGACACGGCGGAACAGCCCCTGTTCATGCCAATGCTGCACCTGCTCGAGCACCTGCGGCTCACTGGCCTCGATCTGCTCGGCCAGGGCCTGGAAGGGACGCGATGTCAGGGGCAGGCCGGTTTCCAGCAAACGGCGCAGTGCCAGTGACTGTTGTTCGCTCAGGGCGTTTTTCATGGGGTGGCCTCCAGGGCAAAGCCCAGGTCGATGCGGTAGGCGGTCAGCATGGGCAGGTCCAGTGGCGTGAGACCGGTGTCGTTCTCCAGTTCCTGGAGGATGTTTTCCAGGTGGGCACGGTTGGGGCCGGTCAGCACGAACCACAGGTTGTAGCGATGTTCGCGGGCATAGTTGTGATTGACTTCCGGGTATTGGCTGATGCGTGCGGCCACCTGGTGCAAGCGGTCTTCGGGCACGGCCAGGGCGGCCAGGGTGCTGGCCCCGGCCCGGGTGTGTTCGAACACCGGGCCGACCCGCGATAAGGTCCCGGCCACTTGCAGGTGTTGCAGGCAGTCGATGACCTGGGCTTCGCTGCAGCCCAAGGTCTCGGCCATGGCCCGATAGGGCTCGGCGCACAACGGCAGGCCATGCTGGAATTGATCGATCAGGCGCCGGGCCAGTGAGCTGGAAGTCATGGTCAGAACCCCGGCTTGTGCGCGCGACTGCTGAAGAAAATGCCGCTCGGGCTCAGGGCCGGCAGGCTGCCCAGGCGTTCGAGGCGATAAGGATCCCAGACCTGCACCTGACCACCATCCCGGGCGGACAGCCACAACTGGTCACCCCGCGCGGTGAACTCCATGTGCAGCACTGCCGGTCCTGGCCGCAGGTCGGCGACGATGGCGTGGGTCTGGGTGTCGATGACCTGGACGCGGTCGTTGTCCGGGTAGGCAAAGTTGACCCACAGCTGCCGACCGTCCGGACGCGCGGTGACGAACACTGGTTGACCGGCCACGGCGATGGCGTCGGTCTGTTGCCAATCCTGGGCGTTCATCACCAATACCTGGTGATGCCCGACGGCAGGCACGAAGGCTTGCTGGTCGGCCAGGGCCCAGCCCTCCAGATGCGGCATCTTGTACACCGGGAGCCGCGCCTGGCCGCGGCCGTAATGGCCCAGTACCCGTTTCACCCCGTGCTCCGGGTGCCAGAGATCGAGTTGGGCCATGCCGTCTTCACCGAACAGCCCGGCCATGTAATAACGCCCGTCCGGGGTGATCAGGGCGTCGTAGGGTTGCTGGCCGATGGCGGTGAAACGTTCGATACGCGGGCTGAGGCCTTGGCTGAAGTCGGCGGTCCAGATCTCGCCAGTGTCGAACAGGCTGAACACGAAGCGTTGCCCTGGCGCATCCACCAAACCGACCACCCGTGAGCGCTTTTGTCCGCCGGGCAACGGTGTGGCGGGGATGTCGGCGACCTGTTCCAGGGTCTGGGCATCGAACACCTTGACGCCGCCGGGCTCGTAGTTGGAGACGGCGATCAGCTTGCCGTCCTGGCTGATTGCACCGCCGATGCTGTTGCCGCCCTGGATGATCCGGCGTTCGATGCGTGCGCCCAGCAGGTCGACTTTGCTCAGGCCCCCATCGCGGCCGAACACGTAGGCATAGCGCTGGTCGCGGGAGAACACCACCGAGGCGTGGGACAAGTCGCCCAGGCCTTCGACGCGGCCCAGGGCGGTGCGGGTGTCGCTTTCAATGATTTGCAGGCTGCCGGTGGCGCGCTCCACCACCACGCCAAAATCGCCGGTGCCGCGCAACGGTGTCTGGGCGCAACCGCAGAGCAGCAGGGCGATGGCGGTGGAGGAGAGGAAAGAACGGATCATGAGGCGGGTTTTCCTTGAAGGAGCCGGTCCACCAGCCAGCGAATGTCGTCGGGCGCAAGCAACGGTGCCCAACCGGGCATGGCGCTGCCGGGCCGTCCGAGGGTGACGGTGGCGATGAGGCTGTCGCGGGATTTTCCGGCCAGGGCTTCGTGGGTCAGGGGCGGGCCGAGGCCGCCGGTCATGTACAGGCCGTGGCAGGCGCCACAGTCCTGGTCCAGCAGGTGTTGCAATTGGGCCTGGCGCTGGCTGTCGGGAGCGGCCAGCACGCAGGAAGAGAAAACAAAGAGGAGGGTGGTTATCAAGGTTGCAGAGCTGTGTCGTTCCATGACGTCCTCCTGAACAAGAAATAAAGTTGGGCGCGGCCCCTGTGGTGAGGGGATTTATGTGGGAGCAAAGCTTGCTCGCGAAACAGCCGCCTTGATTTCTGAAAGACCGCATCGCCCCCATCGCGGGCAAGCCTTGCTCCCACATCAATCCCATGCCACATGAATTTCCTCGCTACAGGGATGTGTTATTTAAGGGTCAAGACCCACGCCGCCAGGATCTTGGCTTCCTCGTCCGTCACGGGGTTGGCCGGCATCGGCATCGGTCCCCAGTTGCCTTGCGTACCTTCCTTGATGTGCTTGGCGAGTAAATCCTGTGCTCCGGCGACGCCGGCGTTTTTTGCCGCGACCTCCTTGAGCGCCGGACCCACCACCTTGGTATCGATGGCGTGGCAGGCCGCGCAGGGCTTGCTCTTGAACAACGTCGGGCCGTCTTGGGCCAACGCCGGCAGGCTGTAGGCGGCAGTCAAGGCCAGGGCAATCAGAATAGGCTTCATGGTTTTTCCTCTTATTGATGGGGCTCAATAGATGTCGTGTTGGGTGTTGTAGACGTTGAATTTTCCGGTTGGGGTGATCAGGCGTTTGTCCTTGATCACGTTCTTGACCTTGAGGGTCTTGTCGTCGATCACCACCAGCGCCGACTCGTCTTCCTGGCCACTCCAGACCGAGAACCAGACCTCGTCGCCGGCCTTGTTGTATTCCGGTTGCACCACACGCAGCGCGCCTTTCTTGATACCGGCGTACTCGGCAATCGGCAGCACGGTGTAGCCGGCGTCGAGCTTGTCGATGTTGAACACCGCCACCGACTGGCTGAGCTTGGCGTCCGGGCTGAGGGTGGTGTCGACATACAGGTGGCGAGACTGGGGATGAGTCTTGATGAACAACGAGCCGCCCCCCTGGCCCTGGAGCGAACCGACCTGTTTCCAGGCGTATTGCGGGTGATTGACCGGGTCGGTGCCGATCAGCGAAACCCCGGCATCGCCCAAGTGGCTGGTGGCCCAGACCGGTCCGTAGAGGGGGTGGTTGAAGTTGGCGCCGCGTCCAGGGTGCGGGGTCTTGCCAACGTCCACCAGGGCGGTGAGCTTGCGTTCCTTGGAGTCGATCACCGCGACCTTGTTGGAGTTGTTGGCGGCCGTCATGAAGTAGCGATGGCTGCTGTCCCAACCGCCGTCATGCAGGAACGGCGCGGCGTCGATGCTGGTGATGGTGAGGTTCTTGATGTCCTGGTAGTTGACCAGCATCACCTTGCCGGTTTCCTTGACGTTGACGATGAACTCCGGCCATTCGTGGGACGCGATGATGGCCGCGACCCGAGGCTCGGGATGGTATTGCTGGGTGTCGACGGTCATGCCGCGGGTCGAGACGATCTGCTTGGGCTCCAGGGTCTCGCCGTCCATGATGGTGAACTGCGGCGGCCAGTAGGAACCGGCGATGGTGTACTTGTCCTCGTAGCCCTTGAACTTGGAGGTTTCCACCGAGCGGGCCTCGATGCCTACCTTGATTTCCGCGACCTTGGTCGGCTCTTTCGGCCACAGGTCGATCATGTCGATCTTGGCGTCCCGGCCGATTACCAGCAGGTAGCGACCCGAGGCCGAGATGCGCGAGATGTGCACCGCATAACCGGTGTCGATCAGCTTGACGATCTTCTTGCTGTCGCCGTCGATCAGGGCAATCTTGCCGTCGTCGCGCAGGGTCACCGAGAACAGGTTCTGCAGGTTGAGGGTGCTGAGTTGCCTGGTCGGCCGGTCTTCGGGTTTGACCAGCACTTTCCAGGTCTTGCGGGTTTCGGCCATGCCCCATTCCGGAGGGGTCGGTGGGGTGTGCTGGATGAACTTGGCCATCACCGTGATCTGGTCTTTGGTCAGGGCATTGGACGTGCCCCAGTTCGGCATGCCAGCGGCCGAGCCGTAGGTGATCAGCGCCTCCAGGTAGGCCTGGCCGCGCGATTGGGTGATGTCGGGTGTCAGCGGCTTGCCGGTGGCGCCTTTGCGAAGCACGCCGTGGCAGCCGGCGCAGCGCTGGAAGTAGATTTCCTTGGCCGAGTCGAAGTCGGCCTGGCTCAGGTCGGGCGCGCCTTCGGTCTTGACCACGCGGGGTTGTTCCGGCGCAGCGGTTTGGTCGGCGAAGGCGTGGGGGGCGGCCAGCGCTGTACACAGCGCCGTGACCCGCAGGGCCCACGATTTTTTGTGGCTGATCAGCATTCCATTTCTCCTCAGGCGTGACCCGCGCTGCGCTGTAATTGACGTTCGGCGCGCAGGTTCTTGGTGCGTTGCAAGGCTATGCCCGAGGCGGTGGTTAGCCGCTTGACGGCGATCAAGTTTGCCGGCCGCAGCCCTTGCCAGGTTGTCGCAGGGCACCGTAGCGTGGCCTGCAATCGTGTTGTCTGATCAGGTCTTGCCATGAACGCTATCCACACTTTGCAGCACCCCGACGAACCCTTTTATCAACCCCAGGACAACGAGCAGGCGCTGTTCGAACAGGCCTGGCATCACGGCATGCCGGTGCTGATCAAAGGCCCGACCGGCTGCGGCAAGACCCGCTTCGTCCAGCACATGGCTCACCGCCTGAAACTGCCGCTGTACACCGTGGCCTGCCACGATGACTTGAGCGCGGCCGACCTGGTGGGCCGTCACCTGATCGGCGCCCAGGGCACCTGGTGGCAGGACGGGCCCTTGACCCGGGCGGTGCGCGAGGGCGGCATCTGTTATCTGGATGAGGTGGTCGAAGCGCGCCAGGACACGGCCGTGGTGTTGCACCCGCTGGCCGATGATCGTCGGCAGTTGTACCTGGAACGCACTGGCGAAGTACTGCAGGCGCCGCCGTCCTTCATGCTGGTGGTGTCGTACAACCCCGGTTACCAGAACCTGCTCAAGGGCATGAAGCCCAGCACGCGCCAGCGTTTCGTGGCGATGCGCTTTGGCTATCCGGCGGTGGCCGATGAAGAGCGCATCGTCGCCCGCGAGGCGGGGGTGGATCTGGCCCTGGCGGCCCAGGTGGTGCGATTGGGGCAGGCGCTGCGCCGGCTCGACCAGCACGACCTGGAGGAGGTCGCCTCGACGCGCCTGCTGATTTTCGCCGCGCGCATGATCGGCTCCGGCATGGACCCGCGCCAAGCCTGCCTGGCATGCCTGGCCGAGCCGTTGAGCGACGACCCGCAAACCGTTGCCGCGTTGATGGATGTGGTCGATGTCCACTTTGGCTGAAACCGTTGCCGTGCCCCGACGCTTGCCCGGGGACCTGGCGATGTGGTTTTTCATCCTCGCCGAGCTGTCGGTGTTCGCGCTGTTGATCCTGGCGTTCACCGTTGCCCAGGCGTTGCATCCGCAGACTTTCAGCGAAGGCCGGCAATTGCTGGACCGCTCCACGGGCCTGGCGATGACCCTCAGCCTGCTGACCGCTGGCCTGTTCGCCGCCCTGGCCCAGGAGCAAGTCAGGCAGGACCGACCGCGTCGAGCCGCACTGTTGTTGTGGGTGGCCTTGTTGCTCGCCTGCGGCTATGTGGGGATCAAGCTCACGGAGTACGCCCATCTGTTGGCGAACGGCCTGGGGATGGAGCGCAACACGTTCTTCACCTTGTACTGGATCCTCACCGCGTTTCATTTTCTCCATGTGTTGCTGGGCATGGTGATCCTCGCCTGGCTGGCCGAAGGGTGTCGGCGACGTCGTTATGGGGCGCAGCGCAACAGTGGGCTGGAATCCGGCGTGCTGTATTGGCACATGGTCGATCTGGTCTGGGTGCTGCTGTTCCCGGTCGTCTACATCCTTGATTGAGCGGAGGTGCTCATGTCGGCTTCCCGTGTCTTGATTGCATGCTGGATGACGCTGGCGGTGCTGAGCACCGGCACCGTCGCCCTGGGCCAGATCGCGGCTACCGGGCTGGTGTCCATCGCCATCCTGGTGGTCGCGGTGACCAAGGCCTGGCTGATCGCCGACGGCTTCATGGAACTGCGCCACGCGCCGCGATTGTGGCGGTGGTTGGTGTTGAGCTGGGCGGCGCTGCTGGCGATTGCGATCTCACTCGCGATCTGATCGTTCCCACGCTCTGCGTGGGAATGCATCCCGTGACGCTCTGCGTCACCTTCCTGAAGCGGAACGCGGAGCGTCCCTGGCGGCGTTCCCACGCGGGAGCGTGGGAACGATCGAAGCTCATCTGCCCGGAACAACCCACCAAAACCATCGGAGATTCTTGATCGCCATCAAGCGGTTTCCGACCCCTTGCTTCCTAGAATGAACACGCCAAGCAATGAGGAAGTGACCATGTCAGATACCTTCACCAAAGGCATGGCCAGGAATATTTATTTCGGGGGAAGCATCTTCTTTTTCCTGATATTCCTGGCCCTGACCTACCACACGGAACAGACCTTTCCAGAACGCAGCAACCAGGCGCAATTGACGGAATCGGTGATACGCGGCAAGGGCGTCTGGGAGCGCAACAACTGCATCGGCTGCCATACCCTGCTGGGCGAGGGCGCGTACTTTGCGCCGGAGCTGGGCAACGTGGTCAACCGTCGCGGCGGCGATGAAGCCTTCAAGCCGTTCCTGCAGGCCTGGATGAAAATGCAGCCGCTGAACGTTCCGGGTCGTCGGGCCATGCCGCAGTTCAACCTGAGCGAGCAGGAAGTCGACGACATCGCCGAGTTCCTCAAATGGAGCTCGAAAATCAATACCAATGGCTGGCCGCCAAACAAGGAGGGCTGAGAGATGAGCATGGCTAATCCGCATCTGAAATTCGCCTCGCAGGCCGTCGCCAAACCCTACTTCGTGTTCGCCCTGATGCTGTTCCTGGGGCAGGTGTTGTTCGGTTTGATCATGGGCCTGCAATACGTGGTCGGCGACTTCCTGTTCCCGCTGATCCCCTTCAACGTGGCCCGCATGGTCCACACCAACCTGCTGATCGTCTGGCTGCTGTTCGGCTTCATGGGCGCGGCGTATTACCTGATACCGGAGGAGGCCGATCGCGAACTGCACAGCCCGAAACTGGCGCTGTTGCTGTTCTGGGTGTTCGCCGCCGCAGGTGTGGCGACGATCCTGGGCTACCTCTCGGTGCCTTATGCGACGCTGGCGAAGTTCACCGGCAACGACTTGCTGCCGACCATGGGCCGCGAGTTCCTGGAGCAGCCGACCATCACCAAGATGGGCATCGTGGTGGTGTGCCTGGGGTTCCTCTATAACATCGGCATGACCCTGCTCAAAGGTCGCAAGACCACGGTCAGCATGGTGATGATGACCGGCCTGATCGGCCTGGCAGTGTTCTTCCTGTTCTCCTTCTACAACCCGGAAAACCTCGCTCGCGACAAGTACTACTGGTGGTGGGTGGTGCATCTTTGGGTGGAAGGCGTCTGGGAACTGATCATGGGTTCGATGCTCGCTTTCGTCCTGATCAAGATCACCGGCGTGGACCGCGAAGTGGTGGAAAAATGGCTCTACGTGATTATCGCCATGGCGTTGATCACCGGGATCATCGGCACTGGCCACCACTTCTTCTGGATTGGTGCGCCTGAGGTCTGGTTGTGGGTAGGCTCGATCTTCTCGGCACTGGAACCGCTGCCGTTCCTGGCGATGGTGGTCTTCGCCTTCAGCATGGTGAAGAACCGTCGTCGGCACCACCCGAACCGTGCCGCTACCTTGTGGGCCAAGGGCACCACGGTCACCGCGTTCTTCGGCGCGGGCGTCTGGGGTTTCCTGCACACCCTGGCACCGGTCAACTACTACACCCACGGTTCGCAACTGACCGCGGCCCATGGTCACCTGGCCTTCTACGGTGCCTACGCAATGATCGTGATGACGCTGATCAGCTACGCCATGCCACGCTTGCGGGGCTTGGGTGAAGCGGCGGACGAGCGTTCGCAGCGCCTGGAGATCTGGGGCTTCTGGTTGATGACCTTATCGATGGTGATGATCACCTTGTTCCTCACCGCGGCCGGTGTCGTCCAGGTGTGGTTGCAGCGCTGGATGACGGATGGCAGTGCCTTGCCATTCATGGCCACGATGGATCATTTGAAGCCGCTGTTCTGGGCGCGACTGGTCAGCGGCGTCGGGTTCCTGGCCGGGTTGCTCTGCTACCTGTTCAGCTTCCGTCAACGTGGCCGTGCGGCCCTGCGCGCACCGGCGGCGGTGGTGCCTTCGTAAATCACCACAACTACTGAGCCGGACTCATTTGGGGTGAGAGGATTCATGTGGGAGCAAGGCTTGCCCGCGATGGGGGCGATGCGGTCTTCCAGAGATCAAGGCGCCTGTTTCGCGAGCAAGCTTTGCTCCCACATGAATCCCCTCGCCACAATGGGGGCGGCTTAAGAGGAAATAACCATGGCATTCACCCTGGAGCTGGAAGAATGGGTCGGCAGTGTCTGGCACCGTTTCATCACCCGCCGGGCCAGTGCTGACTTTCCTGAGGCCCGGGTCGAGCTGGTCCCCCGGCAACGCGCGTTGCAGGTGCTGTTTCGCGCCACCGGCGGTGCACCTCACCTGGGGGTGGAAGCGGTCAGCGACCGCGACCTGCTACTGCGTCGCAACCTGTTGCAGCAGATCGCCGGCACCTGCAAGCAAGTGCCCCTGGCCTGTTGCGATGGCGACAATCTGCGGCTGCCGGCGAGCCTGGCGACGTTCCCTGATGTCGGGCTCAACGAAGAGCTGTATCGCTGGCTCGCCTTGCTGGCCGCGCAGTCGGGGCCTATGAAGCACTGGGGGCGGGACAATCAGCGCTGGACCCTGGCGGTGTTGAAGCGCTACCCGGCGCTGCGCCCGCGCTACCGGCGACTGGTGGAGGCGCACCTGTCCCTGCGCCCCGATCCGGCCACGCTCAACCCGGCCGAAGCCGCCCTGGAGCGGGCGTTGTGCCAGGCCTTGCGCGAACCGGGCAGTGTCGAACAGTTTCCCCGCAGCGAGCGGGCGGCCTGGCCGTTGCCGCTGTGGCTATACCCACCCCAACACCTGGCCAATCCCCAGGCCGCCAACCTTGAGGAGTCCGAGCAATACCTGGCGACGCCGCCCGGCGAACAGCAGGGCGGGCGCAAGCGCGCCGAGCGAATCGACGACACCACCCGTGACGGTGGGCTGCTGATCGTGCGCCTGGAAAACCTGTTCAGCTGGACCGAACACGTGGACCTGGATCGCTGGGCGGATGACAGCGAAGACCCGGACGCTGCCCGCGTCGCCGAAGACCTGGACCAATTGACCCTGTCGCGCACCCGCTTGCGCAAGGGCGGTGGTTTGAAACTGCACCTGGACCTGCCGCCGGCCGATGTGGATGACATCCCGTTGGGAGCAGGCATCCTGTTGCCGGAATGGGATTACCGCAAACAACGCCTGCAGGACGACTTCGTCAGCCTGCAAACCTTCACCCCTCGCGATTGCCAGCCCCAGCCGTTGCCCGCACGCCTGCGAAGCTCGGCCCAGCGCTTGCGTCGCCAGTTCGAACACCTGCGCAACGATCGCCAATGGTTGCGCCAGCAAACCCAAGGCTCGGAACTGGACCTGCAAGCCTGGCTGGACTTTCATGTCGAGCGCCAGCACGGGCAGTGCTGCGAACGCGGGTTGTTCATGGACCAGCGCCAGACTCGCCGCGACCTGGCCTGCTTGCTGCTGGCCGACCTGTCGATGTCCACCGATGCCCACCTCAATGATGAGCACCGGGTGATCGACGTGATCCGCGACAGCCTGTTGCTGTTCGGCGAAACCCTGTCGCTACTGGGAGACGATTTTGCCTTGTACGGGTTCTCTTCCTTGCGCCGCCAGCAGGTGCGCATGCATGAACTCAAGGCCTTCAACCAGCGTTATGACGACCACACCCGCGGACGCATCCAGGGGCTCAAGCCCGGTTACTACACGCGCATGGGCGCGGCGATTCGCCAGGCCACGCAACGGTTGGCGGGTTGCAAGCGGCGGCGCAAATTGTTGTTGCTGCTCAGTGACGGCAAGCCCAATGACCTGGACCTCTATGAAGGACGCTACGGTGTGGAAGACACCCGCCAGGCAGTGCTGGAAGCCCGGCGCCAAGGGCTGACGCCGTTCTGCATCACCATTGATCGCGAAGCGGGGGATTACCTGCCGTACATGTTCGGGGCCAATGGCTACACCTTGATTCGCCAGCCCGAGCAACTGCCGCTGCGTTTACCGCAGTTGTACCGGCAGTTGACTCAGGATTGAGGGGGTCAGACGATGCTGCGAGGCAGCCAGAAGAACATGACGATGCAGAAGATCGTCAAGCCGGCACAGAACCAGGTGAAGCGCCGCAGCCTGCGCTCGCCGGCCAGCGCCGCCTCGGCCGGCAGGGGCATGCCGCACTGGCGGCATTCGGTTGCATCACCGGGTTGGGTCTGTTGGCAATACAGGCAAGTGGGCTGCGCGCTCATTCGAATTGCTCCAGGCGCAGGCGATCGAGAATGGCGATCTGGCGACCGTCCTGGGTGATGATTTTTTCATCGATCAGGCGCCGGATGATCCGCGAGAAAGTTTCCGGCTGGATCGACAAGTGCCCGGCGATCAACTGCTTGGCCATCGGCAGTTCGAACTGGCTGTCCACGGTTTGCAGGCGCACCAGTTGCGTCAACAGGTAGCGCACCACGCGGTGAGTGGCGTTCTTCAGCGACAGGGTTTCAATCTCGTTGACCCGTTGGTGCAGGCGCACGCAGAGCTTGCCGAGCAGGGCGAAGGTCAGCCGGCTGTTGCTTTGCAGCAGACGCATGTAGGTGGCGTTGGACAGCCGGTAGACCTGGGTCGGGCCGACGGCTTCGGCGGACGCGACGTAGTTGGGTGTGTCCATCAGCATCATGGCTTCGGCGAAGGTCTGGCGCTCGCCGATCACCTCGAAGACCTTTTCCTGGCCATCCGGGGTCAGCCGGTAGATTTTCACGGCGCCGGAAATCACGAAGTAAAACGCCTGCGCCGGTTCTCCCTGGCGGAACAGCGGATCGCCCCTGTCGATGTTCAGCAGTTGGCTGTTGCTCATCAATTCGTTGAGCTCTTCTTCGTTCAAAGGCTCGAACAGGTGATGGCTGCGCAGAATCTGGTGATGGACGCGGTGGAGCACCATGGCATGGAATCCTTGTAAGGGCGAAAGAGGTGATCGGGGTCAGACCAGGCTCAGGGACAGGCCGCTGGCAAGCGCCACGACGCAGGAAAGCAAGACGAACCAGGTAAGCGGCAGAACGACGGATTTCATGGATGACCCCGACAAGAAAGGTGATGCCGTGCCTGAGCAAGAGACGGGCCATGCCTGCGGGCGTTGATTCCTGGGGTGTTGAAGATGAGGTGGGTAAAAATGACCCTGGTCTGGCAGGGTTAAAATAACCATGAAAGGGTAACTAATACCCCATTCAGCTACAGTCTCTATGGGCGCGAGCCGTTGTGGGAGCAAAGCTTGCTCGCGATGAACGATAACGCGGGCCAGCTGTAGACCGCGGCGTCTTCATCGCGAGCAAGCTTTGCTCCCACAACGGCAAGCCCCTTGCAAGTACCTGTTCGAGACGGGAGGTTGCCGATGAGCTGGCTTGATCTGAGACAAGGCCCGCCGGCGTCGATAGCCGATCATTCGAACCCTGGTTTGTTGTACCTCGCTGGCGGTTCAGCGAGGCAAAAGGAGTGATGTATGCAAGTGCTTGACCGTCGCAAGGCCATGGCCATCGCGCCGCTGTGGCGCCTGGCGTTTCGGCCATTCTTTCTGGCCGGTTGTGTGTTGGCGCTGCTGGCCATTCCCTTTTGGCTCGCGGCGTTTACCGGGCGCTTGTCAGCCTGGCAGCCGGCCGGCGGCTGGTTGGCCTGGCACCGGCATGAACTGTTGTTCGGTTTCGGCCTGGCGATCATCGCCGGGTTCCTGCTGACGGCAGTGCAAACCTGGACCGGAACCCCGGGCCTCAGCGGCAAGCGGCTGGCAACCCTGGCATTGTTGTGGCTGGGCGCGCGGCTGGCCTGGCTGGTCGATGCGCCCTGGCCATTGCTGACGCTGCTGGAGCTGGGTTTTGCCCTGGCGGTCGCGGCGTTGATGGGGGTGACGTTGTGGCGTGTGCGGCAGAAGCGCAATTACCCGATTGTGCTGGTATTGCTGCTGTTGGCCGTCGCCGATGGGTTATCCGTATACGGCCTGGTGCAGCACAACGAGGGCTTGCAACGCCAGAGCGTGCTCACCGGCCTGTGGCTGGTGGCGGCAATGATGGGGTTGATCGGCGGGCGCGTGATTCCATTCTTTACCCAGCGCGGCCTCGGACGGGTCGAGGGCGTTGCCCCGTGGCCGTGGCTTGATCGCCTGTTGCTGGCAGGGTCGGCGCTGGTGGCGTTGTTGTATGCCTTCGGTCCGGCGCTGGTGGCCAGCGTCTGGGTCGGCCTGTTGTTCGCCGCGTTGGCGGTGGGCCACGGGATTCGACTGGTGCGTTGGCATGATCGGGATTTGTGGCGGGTGCCACTGCTGTGGTCGTTGCACCTGGCCTACGCCTGGCTGGCGGTGGCCTGCCTGGGCATGGCGCTGTGGCACTTCGGCGTGCCGGTGAACCCGAGCCTGGCGGTGCATGGCCTGACCATCGGCGCCATGGCCGGGTTGATCCTGGCGATGGTTGCCCGCGTCAGCCTGGGCCATACCGGGCGCCCCCTTGAGCCACCAGCGGGCATGACCCTGGCCTTTATCCTGTTGAACCTGGCGTGCCTGAGCCGCGTGCTGTTGGTGCTGCTGTTGCCGTTGGCCGGGCTGTGGCTGGCGGCGCTGTGCTGGACACTGGCGTTCGGTCTATACGCCTGGCGCTATGGGCCGATGCTGCTCAAGGCCCGGGTGGATGGGCATCCGGGATGAGCCGGTTGGGCAGAGGGAATCGATAATGTACGGGGTCTTGCTGGTTACCCACCTGTTGGCGGCCATTGCTTTCATTGGCACGCTGTTTTTCGAGGTCTTCATCTGGCATAGCGCCCGCCGACCCTTGACCCAAGGCGTCAAGGACGCTGCCGACCAGGCCATCGCCCAGCGCTCGCGGCATGTGCTGCACGGCGTCGTGCTGGTGCTGTACGGCGCCGGCATGGCCCTGGCCTGGCAGCATCGTGGCGCATTGAGCCAGCCGTTGAGCAACAGCTTCGGCCTGCTGCTGAGCCTGAAGATCCTGCTGGCGCTGAGCATCATCGGTCACTATTTGTGGCTGGCGTACTGGCTCAAGAGCGGTCGCCTGACGCCCAGCCGCGCCTGCTGGTTGCGACGCAGTATCCTCGGGCACATGGTGCTGATCGTGGTGTTGGCGAAGGCGATGTTCTATTGGCAGTTTTGAGCTGCGGATGAGGGCGGCAAATTAGAGCTGCAAATGTGCAAATGAGAGCTGCAAATGCCTGTGGGAGCAAAGCTTGCTCGCGATGGCTGTGAATCAGTCAACATTGATATTGACTGACACTACGCCATCGCGAGCAAGCTTTGCTCCCACAGGAGTAACACAGAAGTAATGGGCAATGTTTGAGAGTTAGCGGGCAGGCTTCATCGCATTGACGAACAACACATTGTTTTCCAGGTGGATGTGCTGCATCAGGTCATCACGAAACTCCACCAGTCCGCGATACAGGGCGCGCCAGGTGTTGCAGGCGTCGGCGGGTGGGGTGATCTGGTCGGTCAGGGTGAGCATGGTTTCCAGGGCTTCACCGTGCTGGTCGTGTTCGTAGCGCAGCACCTGGATCGGCGCCGAGGCCCGTTCGCCAAGGCCTTGTTGCAGCATCGGGAACAGCACCTGTTCTTCCTTGAGCATGTGGCCTTCGAGTTCCTGGTACATGTCCTGCAGGTGATCGGCCAGGCCGTTGGGGCAACTGGGGCGCGCACCGTGGACCTGCTCGACGCGCCGGGCCAGGCGGATCAGTTCCGGCAGCTGTTCGCGATGGCGTGCGTGGTAGCGCTCCAGGATGTGGGCAATCAAGGTCGCCTGGGGCTCGTCGCGCCAGTCATGGCCCAGCTCCCCGGCGGCTTGCAGGGTGCGCAGGGCGTCGGCGATCAGCAGCGGGTTCAGGCCTTTGCCCAGCGCGGCTTCGCGCAAGGATTTTCGCCCGCCGCAACAGAAGTCGAGGTTGTAATGATGGAAGGTACGGGTAGCACCGGGAATGTCGCAGGCCAGTTGGCCGAGGCTTTGTTCCAACAGATCGAGGCTCATCATGTTTCCTTGGGTTGAATCCCGGCAGGGACAGATGAGCGAACTTTGCAGTCGACGTGCCAGATTCAACTGATTGAAAACAAAGCATTAAATTTTTGCCAGGGTGATTGTCACCCTGATTGTGAAGGGTCAAACGAACCCTGGAGGGTCATCACTACCATGCTGCGTGAAAGCCTGGCCGCCGACCTGATCGTCGAGCTGCCCAATGCGGTGCGATTGCAGCGCCTGGTGCAGACCCTGCGCGAATACTTCAACAGTGGCGCCGTGGGGCTGCTGCGTCTGGACGATGACAGTCTCAGGCCTGTGGCCACCGTGGGCCTGGTCCACGAGGCGCTGGGACGGCGCTTCGTGATTGCCCAGCACCCGCGCCTGGCGGCGATCATGGCGTCGCGCGAACCCACCTGGTTCGAGCCGGACAGCCGTTTGCCGGATCCTTATGACGGCTTGCTCGACAACCACGTCGGCGAACCGCTGCCGGTGCATGACTGCATGGGCGTGAGCCTGTACGTGGAAGGACGGCTCTGGGGGGCGATCACCCTGGATGCGTTGCACGCCGGCACCTTCGACAGCCGCGCCCGGGAGGAACTCAAGCGCTGTACCTTGCAGATCGAGGCGGCGGTGCGGGTCACTCGCCTTGAGCAGGAAAACCGTAGCCTGCGAGCATCGCGCAGCGACCAGACCGACCTGCGGCTACCCGCCGAAGAGGGCGAGATCCTCGGGCGTAGCGAGGGGTTGCAGCAGTTGCTCAACGAGCTGGATGTGCTGGCGGACTCCGAACTGCCGGTGCTGTTGCTGGGCGAAACCGGCGTCGGTAAGGAGCTGTTCGCCCGGCGGCTGCATCGCTTGTCCCGGCGCGGTCACAAGCCGCTGGTCCAGGTCAACTGCGCGGCGTTGCCCGAGTCCCTGGCCGAAAGCGAGTTGTTCGGCCACGTCAAAGGCGCGTTCTCCGGGGCGACCACCGACCGCGCCGGGCGCTTCGATGCGGCCAATGGCGGCACGCTGTTTCTCGATGAGGTTGGTGAATTGCCGTTGAGCGTGCAGGCCAAGTTGCTGCGCACCCTGCAGAACGGCGAGATCCAGCGTCTGGGGGCGGACAAGCCGCTGCACGTCGATGTGCGGATCATCGCCGCCACCAACCGGCACTTGCCCGACAGCATTCGCGACGGGCTGTTTCGCGCCGACCTGTATCACCGGCTCTCGGTCTATCCGGTGCCGATCCCACCGCTGCGCGAGCGCGGCCACGATGTGTTGATGCTGGCCGGGCACTTTCTCGAACTGAACCGCACGCGCCTGGGCTTGCGTGGGTTGCGCCTGTCACCGGCGGCCGAACAGGCGCTGCTGGCGTACTCCTGGCCCGGCAACGTGCGGGAGCTGGAACACGTGATCAGTCGCGCGGCGCTCAAGCAACTGAGCCGCGGCGCCAATCGCAGCCTGATCATGACCCTGGAACCGCAGGTGCTGGACCTTGACGTCAACGCCAGCGCAGCTTCGGCGCAGGCGCTGCCGGAACAAGCCCTGCAAGCGTTGGATGCGCCCGTGCAACCCTTGAGCGAGGCTGTCGACGGCTGCCAGCGACAGGCGATCCTCAAGGCCCTGGAACGCTGCGGGCAGAACTGGGCGGGGGCGGCGCGGTTGTTGGAGGTTGACCCGAGCAATCTGCATAAGCTGGCGCGGCGGTTGGGGCTTAAGTAGCGGCAGACCGGGTTGCCGCCTTCGCGAGCAAGCCCGCTCCCACATTGGATCTGTGATTGTCTTCAGTTTTCTGATCACCCCCAATCCCCTGTGGGAGCGGGCTTGCTCGCGAAGAGGCCGGCACTTTCAACGCAAGAACCGGCATTGACAACGATCAAGGCCCGCCACCGCCGCAGAATCCACACTGGCCCAAACCCACAGTGGAGATTACCGTCATGCCCCTTTCCCTGGCCAAAATGCGCCGCCAGTACACCCTCGATGGCCTGGATGAAGCCCAGGCCCCCGACGACCCCATGGCGTTGTTCGCGCTCTGGATGCAACAGGCCCGCGACACCGAAAGCCCACCCGTGGAAGCCAACAGCATGGCCCTGGCGACGGTGGACGAGCAGGGCCGGCCTCACTGCCGGGTGTTGTTGCTCAAGGGCTTCGACGCCCAGGGCTTTTCGTTTTTCGGCAACTACGACAGCGCAAAGGGCCAGGACCTGGCGGCCAACCCCTGGGCGGCCATGACGTTTTTCTGGCCGGGGCTGGAGCGGCAAGTACGCATCGAAGGGCCGGTCGACAAACTCGATCCGGCGCTGTCGGATGCCTATTTCGAATCCCGTTCCGTCGCCAGTCGCCTGGGGGCCTGGGCGTCGCCACAAAGCCGACCACTGTTAGATCGGGCCGCGCTCGAGACCTTGCTGGCGCAGACCGAACAACGCTTTGCCGATCAACCCGTGCGGCGCCCCGACCATTGGGGAGGCTATTGCCTGCGGCCCGAACGGATGGAGTTCTGGCAGGGCCGCGCCGACCGTTTGCACGACCGCCTCGACTACCGCCTGCAGGATGACGCCTGGCAGCGTTGCCGCCTGGCACCCTGAATGGATGCCTTGTAGGAGCTGCCGAGCGTAGCGAGGCTGCGATCTTTTGATCTTTCGCTTGAGACTCAAGTGGCCCGGGAAAGATCGCAGCCTCGCTTCACTCGTCAGCTCCTACTGGGACAGGATCGTTCTTGCATGGGGTGCCAAGGGAGGTACCTCCAACGAGGAATAGGCCCGGCAACGATTGCAGTTCAGGCTGGGCCATCTTTTCTGACAGGACGGCTGATCATGGCCCATCTGACGCAACGCCTCTTTCAACCGCTGAACATCGCGGTCCTTACCATCAGCGATACCCGCACCTTCGACACCGACACCTCGGGCCAAACCCTGGCGGACCTGCTGCAAACGGCCGGACACGTGCTCATCGACCGTGGGCTGGTGAAAGACGATATCTACCAGATCCGCGCCCAGGTCTCCCAATGGATCGCCGACCCCAAGGTGCAGGTGGTGTTGATGACCGGTGGCACCGGGTTCACCCCGCGCGACAACACCCCCCAAGCGGTGGCGCCACTGCTGGACAAGCAGGTGGACGGTTTCGGCGAGCTGTTCCGCCAGGTGTCGCTGGCGGAGATCGGCATGTCCACCCTGCAATCGCGCGCCTTGGCGGGCATGAGCAATGGGGTGCTGGTGTGCTGCTTGCCGGGTTCGCCGGGGGCGTGCCGGACCGGGTGGGAGCAGATCCTGGCCGGGCAATTGGACAGCCGCACCGGCCCGTGCAATTTCACCCCGCACCTCAAGCCCCAGGACGGCATCGCCCCAACGGCTTGCGAGACACGCTCGTGAGCGGTCGGGTGTGCGACAGCGGCGTGCTGATGCCGGTGGATGAGGCGATCCGTCATCTGCTCGACCAGGCACCGCCGCCACCGCCCGTGCAACGGGTTGGCCTGGACCAGGCCCTGGCGCGTGTGCTGGCCACTGACATTGTGTGCCCGATGAACCTGCCGGCCTGGGACAACAGCGCAATGGACGGCTATGCCCTGCGGGCCGCTGACCTGCCGGCTGACGGCGGCTACCTGGCGTTGGCCGGGCGGATCGCCGCCGGTGACGAGCCGGGCGAGCCGTTGCAGGCCGGGTACGTCGTGCGGATTTTTACTGGCGCGCCGCTGCCACCGGGTGCCGACACGGTGGTGCCGCAGGAAAGCTGTCGCGTCGATGGCGAGCGGGTCTGGTTGCCATCGGTCAATGGCGGCGACCATGTTCGCAAGGAAGGCGAGGAACTGCGTCGAGGAGACCGGCTGCTTGAAGCCGGCACGCGCTTGCGCGCCCAGGAGTTGGGTTTGCTCGCCGGTGCCGGCGTCGGCCAGGTGGACGTTTATCGCCCCTTGCAAGTGGGCTTGCTCAGCAGCGGCGATGAGCTGCGCGAGCCGGGCGAGCCACTGGCGCCAGGACAGATCTACAACAGCAATCGCCATAGCCTCGCCGCACTGTTGCGCGGTTGGGGTGTCGAGGTGCATGACTTCGGGGTCATGCCCGACCAGTTATTGGCCAGTCGACAAGCGTTGCGCCTGGCCGCCGCCGAATGCGATGTGCTGATCACCTCGGGCGGTGTCTCGGTGGGTGAAGAAGACCACCTCAAGCATGCTATCGAAGCCTTGGGCAGCATCGACCTCTGGCGTCTCGCCATCCAGCCGGGCAAGCCCCTGGCCTTTGGTGATGTGGAAGGAAAACCTTGGATCGGGCTGCCGGGCAACCCGTCGGCGGCATTGATTACCGCACTGATCGTCGTGCGGCCGTTCCTGTTCCGGGCCCAGGGCATGGGCGACGTGTTACCGGTGCCGTTGCAGGTGCCAGCCGGGTTCGACTGGCTCAAGCGCAACCGACGCCGGCAGTACCTGCGGGCCAGGTTGGTCCCGGATGCCAACGGCCACCTGTGTGTGGAACTGCACCCTCAGCAAAGTTCGGCGATGCTGACGGCCGCTTGCTGGGCCGATGGGCTGGCGGTGGTGGAGTGTGAGGCGCAACTGCACAAGCACGACAAGGTGTTGTACCTGCCGTTCGCCGAGCTGATGCATTGACGGCAATTGATTGCCGTCAAGGTCGCCGGCCGAGGGCTGGCTAGACTGGCGGCGCTTGAGTTTTCTCATGAGGATGCCCCATGCAACTGGTTTGCCCGGCAGGGAATCTGCCTGCCCTCAAAGCGGCGGTGCGCCAAGGCGCCGATGCCGTCTATGTCGGCTTTCGCGATGACACCAATGCCCGGCATTTTGCCGGGCTGAACATGGACGACAAGCAGTTCGACGCGGCTGTCGCACACATCCGTCAGCATCAACGCAAGCTGTACGTGGCGGTCAATACTTACCCGCAGCCCAAGGGCTGGGAGCGCTGGCAACGGGCCGTGGACCGCGCCGCCGACTTCGGCGTGGACGCCCTGATCGCCGCCGACCCTGGCGTGCTCAGCTATGCCAGCCAGCGCCATCCTCGGTTGGCGCTGCACCTTTCCGTACAAGGCTCGGCCACACACGCAGCGGCCCTGGCGTTCTACGCGCAGCGCTATGACATCCGCCGTGCCGTGCTGCCACGGGTGCTGTCCCTGGCCCAGGTGCGGCAGGTGGCGGCGGGCAGTCCGGTGCCGATCGAAGTCTTCGGTTTCGGCAGCCTGTGCATCATGGCTGAAGGCCGTTGCCACTTGTCTTCCTACATCACCGGCGAATCGCCGAACCTGTGCGGCGTCTGCTCGCCCGCCAAGGCGGTGCGCTGGAGCGAGGATGCCCAAGGCCTCAGCGCACGCCTGAGCGAGGTGCTGATCGACCGCTACACCCCCGAAGAACCGGCCGGTTATCCGACCCTGTGCAAAGGCCGCTTCCTGGTCGGCGGCAAGCGCTTCCATGCGCTGGAAGAACCCACCAGCCTCGACACCCTCGACCTGCTGCCGGAGCTGGCGGCCATTGGCGTCGAAGCGGTGAAGATCGAAGGTCGCCAACGCAGCCCGGCCTACGTTGAACAAGTGACCCGGGTCTGGCGCGCCGCACTGGATGCCCATAAGGCCGCGCCGCAACGGTTCCGGGTGCAGGAAGAATGGCGCCAGGCGCTGGCTGGCTTGTCCGAAGGCAGCCAGACCACCCTGGGTGCCTACCATCGATCATGGCAATGAGGGGAGGCCAGATGAAACTCAGCCTGGGACCGGTCCTGTTTTACTGGGACAAAGCGCAACTGGGGAATTTCTATGCCGAGATGTCGGCATTGCCGCTGGACGTGATTTACCTGGGGGAAACCGTGTGTTCGAAACGCCGGGCGTTCTCCCTGGATCAATGGCTGGGGTTGGCGCGCGAGCTGCAAGCGTGTAGCCAGGCACAGATTGTGTTGTCGAGCCTGACGCTGATCGAAGCGGCCTCGGAGCTGTCCTCGCTGCGCCGCCTGTGTGACAACGGCCAGTTGTTGGTGGAAGCCAATGACATGGGCGCGGTGCAGTTCATGGCCGAACGCAAGCTGCCTTTCGTCGGCGGCCCGGCGCTGAATCTGTACAACGGCCACGCCCTGGGGCAATTGCTCGACAGCGGCATGATCCGTTGGGTGCCGCCCGTGGAGTGTTCCGCGGCGCTGATCGGCGATGTGCTGGAGCAGGTGCGGGACATGGACCGCGAGGTGCCCGAGGTGGAGATCTTCGCCTACGGTCATCTGCCCTTGGCGTACTCGGCGCGCTGCTTTACCGCCCGAGCCGAAAACCGCCCCAAGGACGACTGTCAGTTCTGCTGCATCAACTACCCCGACGGCCTGGCGTTGAGCAGTCAGGAGGGCCAACAGTTGTTCACCCTCAACGGCATCCAGACGATGTCCGGCGAGGTGACGAACCTGCTGGCCGACTACAACGCGTTGATGGCCTGCGGCGCCGATGTGCTGCGCCTGAGTCCGCGTGCCCAAGGCATGGTCGAGGTGGTCACGGCCTTCGACAAAGTTCGCCAGGGCGAGGCACCGCCGCTGTTCGTGGACGGTTGCAATGGTTACTGGCACGGCCATGCCGGCATGTTGAAGGTAGAGGAGGCGGGCCTGTGTTGAGTCCGAAGAAGTGGGTGCTCAAAGGCGCCGACCGCTTGCTGCCGTTGGTGGGCAAGGTGCCGTTCGTGGTGCAGCGACTGGCGTTGCAGCAGGCGCTCAATCGCTGCCTGGCCGAGCCGTTGCGCGATGGCGGGTTCGATGTGCTGCGTGGGCGATGGTTGTGCCTGCGCGTGCCTGACTTGAAGTTGTGTTGGTACCTGACCTTGGCGCGGGATGGATTGCGCATTGCCGAACGGGCCGAGGCCCAGGTCACCATCAGCGGCAACTGGCGCGAGTTCCTGTTGTTGGCCAGTCGGCAGGAGGATCCTGACACGTTGTTCTTCCGTCGCCGGTTGGTGATCGAGGGGGATACCGAGTTGGGGCTGGCGTTGAAGAATTTGATCGACAGTCTTGATCCGGACGTCCTGCCGCCTTGGCTCTGGCGCAATCTGGAGCGGGCAGGGAAGGGGTTGGCGGTGAGCTGAGAGGTTGAGTTGCTGTTGTGATAGCTGTCAGATCAAGTCTGAATCTCTACGCCCCAGGGAAACGCTCGGTGACAATCGGGCTAGCGCTCGTCGAAAACCTTCCACTTTGGACACATCTCCCCGGGTTCTGTGGGTAATGACGCCATAGGCGTAAGGGAATAAACCCTCCAGCCAGTCTCGTGGGTGGATCTCGACGCTGTTCTCCAGTGTCGCGACGACCCAGTCGGGGAGCCATGACATATCGCGGTCCGAGAAATTGACTTCGCCTGCTATCAGTAACGCCAGGGTGGTACGCAGCGACGAGTTGTCCTTCAATAATCGCTCTTGCAGCGCTTGGCAAGCGTCCGGGTTATCCAGTAACACTCGAAGATCGTTGGGCTTGCTCAGCTTCAGTGAGGCCGGAAGCAGCGCAGACAAGGCCGGTAACGAGTCCATCCAGCGTTTTTGCACCTCCAGATCAATCCCGACGAAGTCCAGCGCAGGGGGCGCAATCGGAGCGTGACGGATAACCGTGGGTGTCAGGTAGCGCAGGCGAAGGCTCATGATGTCCATAAAGAGCCGGTCACTGGCGCATAAAACCTCCGCAGTAGGTGCGGTGCGCGGTGTGGTTGATGGCGGTGGGCCGATAATGAACGTCGCATTGCGTCGATGGGGCAGGTGATGAATATCGCCCCAGCTGTCGTTCAGGCAGTGGGCGAGCCAAGCCTGGGGCGTAGGGCCGTTGAACGGATCCAGGTTCATGGGAACGCCAAAACCGTTGAACACCACGTGACCAAGAGGGTTGAGGCGGCTCTTCAATAGTTGGTGGAATCCATGATCAAACACGATCGGGGCATAACCGCTCTGGGTGTAGAGGTCGACAATAATGACGTCGTACCGGTCGGGGGTGACGACCAGGAAGTGCGCGGCATCGGCGACCACGCTGTCAAAGTCGATATGCGTTGAAAGTCGGTTCCGGTTGTCGAGGCTGCGCACAAGTGAGGTCTCGTCCAGATCAACGGCCAACAGACTGGCCACTCTGGTGCTGGCTGCGATCGGCGCCAGCGCCACACCGTCCGAAAGCCCCAGCATCAGCACCGAGATTCGATCCTTGGACGGGTCGCCCAGAAAACCGGTACAGCCCATGTCGTCATAATATTGGCCGCAGAAGATCTGTTCATGTCGAGCAGATTCAGGTCGATCCTTGAATTCCAGCATATTGAAAGGCAACTCCGTTTGTAAGAGGCTGGGGTACGGCGAGGCGCGTCAGTGCGCAAACGCTTTAGGGTATTTGTCCAGATAGGCATCATTGAGCTGCGTATCCTGGGAACGCATGAAAGTTTTAAAGTCGGGTACCAGAAAGACCAGCAAAGACAACAGCAGTACCATGGCGCCCAGCAGCGTGATTGTCAGTGCAACCCCCAAAGAGGCGATCAGGGTGTTCATCGCGAAACTGCCCAAGGGGCTGGCCGCCGCAGACAGAAATGAAACCGTTGCAAAAATCCGGTTGCGATGGAGCTTTGGCGTTGCCAGCAACCTCACAGCGGAAGTGGGGATGTTAATCAACATCAGGCCGACGCCGCCGCAGAAAAAGGCCGCGGGCACGATGAACGACGATGAAACGGTCCCGACCACTACAAGGTTGCACCCCAGCAATGCGAAACCTGCGGACACACACATATCACGGGGGACCCGGTCGGATAACCAGCCGATGATCTTGTAACTGCCCGCCAGAATGCCCAGTCCGAAGCACGAATCCAGAAGACCGATGTAAGTGACCGGGTATTGGATGACGTCCTTTACATACAATGGGATCAGGATGGTGAAGAACGGAAACAGGGCAAAGTTGATCAGCATTGCAATGATGGCCAGGTAAAATTCGACTTTCACTCCGTAAACTACTTTGAAGCCGGAATAGATCATGCTAAAGCCGCTGGCACCCGGGGCTTTTTCGCCTTGGTCAGTGGCGCCGATGGGGCTCGGGATGGTCGCGATCAACGCCCCGGCGATGAGAATTGCAAAAAAATCGGCGGCAAAGGCGAACGTGATACCGAATCCGTAAATCAACCCGCTGGCCAGTACCGGTCCCAGCAGAATGGAAAAGGACGACATCACGCTTTTGGTCCGAAAGGCCAGGGAGACTTTATCGTCGTCTGCAAACAAAGGAATGATCGAAGCCTGGAGAGGGTCGCGTACGCCGACGATCGCACTGCTGATCATCATCAGCGCGCCCACCGTCCAGGGGTTGAACGACCCCGTGGCGGACAGTACCACCATCAACAGCGCTGTCAGCAGGCTGATCCATGAGGCCAGCTTGATGATCAGGATTTTGTTGTACTTGTCCCCCAGCCATCCCAGCAGGGGTTTGGCTAACACCTCCGTCGCGATGGAACAGGCAATCATGTTGGCGAAATAGAGCGCAGAGCCTGTTTCCTGCAAGGCCCACCAGGCCACCGCCAGTTGATTGCACCGCCCGCCCAAAACCATCAACAAAAAGCTGAATTGCACTTTCAGAAGACGCCGGTCGATGCCGGGAAAGCCCCACGTAATGCCTGAAAAATTTGCATTCATTGACGTACCTTTGATCCGGATAAGGTGGCTGCGTAATCAGGGGTGTTCAAAAAAAGACGAGGTACGTTCATTAGGGTAAATCTCCAGATACCGCTCGATGCCACCCTCAAGGCTATAGAGTTCTGCTTCCTGACTGACGGTACGAATTGCCAGAAGGGCCGCCTTGCTCCTGATGCCGGATTTGCAATAGAAAACGATACGGCGGGCGGTATCGAGTTCTTCCTGGCGCTTGATGATGTCTTTGAGCGGAATCGGTCTGCCGCCTAGCGAACCTTGCTGATGCTCGCTGACGTCGCGCACATCGACCAATTGAAATGGCGCTTGTGTCGCTATCCAGTCATGCAGGGTGTCGGGTGATAGCCAGTCGCTATCGCGCCACGCAGGCGTGGTCGTAGCGCCAAGCGTTCTCGCAGGGGGACGGTCCCGTGTTTTTTTGTTGATGTTCAACAGGTGGAAGGTGTTGTCCAGGCAGTCGATAGACAACAATTGCCCGCTCAATGGCTCCCCGGCACGGAGGATGAGCTTGAGTACTTCATTGGCCTGAAAGCAACCGAGCAAGCCAGGTATGACGCCAAGAACGCCCGCTTCCGAACAGTTTTGTGTCAAGTGCGGTGGCGGCGGTGTTTCGAACAGATCCCGGAAGCACGGCCCCCGTTGTTGAGTGTGCCGGTTGTAATAATTAAATACCGACACCTGCCCCTCGAACTGACTGATTGAGGCGTAAACCATCGGTTTTTCACACTCGATACAGGCGTCACTGATGAGGTATTTGGCGTCGAAGTTATCAGTAGCGTCGACGATGATGTCGTATTCCGCCAGCAGCGAAAGGACGTTGTCCGGGTTCAGCGTGGTGGCAACGGTGTGGACTACGATGTCGGGGTTCAACTGATTGATGCGACGTTTGGCTGCCACTACTTTCAGGTCACCTACATCGGCAATCGCATAGAGAATTTGTCGGTGCAGATTGCTCCCGTCGACAATGTCGTTATCAACGATGCCGATCGTCCCGACGCCAGCACCTGCCAGGTACAAGAGTACCGGGCAGCCCAGTCCCCCGGCGCCGACCACCAGCACCTTGCTGTCTTTGAGACGCTGTTGCCCCTGAGCGCCGACTTCGCTGAGGATGATTTGGCGGGCGTAACGGGAGGTGTCTGTCTTCAGGTTGCATTGCATGTCAGCCACCTGCCACTGCGTTGATCAGAATCAATTGCGCATTGCTGTCCAGGGGACAACGGCGATCATGCTCATTGGTCACGGGCATGCCGTCGACGAACAACCCCACGAACGGCAGCGGGTACAGGTCCTCAGAGAAGACCGGGCCAATCAGGTCGGGAAACCGTGTGGTCAGATTGTTCAGTACATCGCTGACACACAAGCCCTCAGTGACGTATGTTTTATGCTGTTCGGTGTAGAACATGAACTGCCGGGGAAAGTGTACGACGGCCATAGGTCATCCTTGAGCGGTGTCAGTTGTCAGGTCGCTGGAAAACGCATCCAGCCTGGAGGTGATCAGTTTTCCGATTTCGGACAATTCGGCCGAGGCCTGGAGAGTGGCCAGACTTTTGAGGAAGTACTGGTGCAAGTAGTCGAGTCGTTCGGGACGAGCTCGCCCGGAACCGCTGACCAGCAACCGCTGGTGGTAGTTCACGGCGCTGACCGCAAACAGGCAAGCCAGCAAGACACCCCTAGGGTTCTTGCCTCCGGTTCCTGATGGCAATATGTAGTCGTTCGAACTGTCCTTGAGCTGGAAGTCGTAAATCTCAGCGATCAAACTGGACCAGATATGGGACAGTTCATGCACCAGTAACTCTTCAAGGTCCGTCATGCTGGTAAATGCGGCTTCGCCCAGAAACATTTGTTGCGGCAGCACCGGATTGGTCAGACTGACTTGTTGAGTCAGCAACTTATGTATATTCACCGGCAGGTCCAATAATTTGGTCCATTCCGGCAGCAAGGCTTTGAGGTTGCTCTTCGCTTCGGCCAACATGATCTGCTCGGCGTTACCGAGGGCTTGATGGGGTGGGAACGAGGGCGCACCTTCGACGTGCCGAGTATACAGGGTGGTGGCAAAATCTGGTTGCAAATAGGTGGTTAAAGGTAACTCGCCTCCCTCGATATTTTTACGTACAACGGCGACGAGCGTTAAAAGTTTTGTGCTATTGAACATGGGGTGCACAAAGGGTAAACCATTTATTTCACACAGTATCTCTGATGGCGACATTCTGTTTCACCGTCCTTGTCCATGGTTGTAATTTGAGAAAATCGATCAAGTCCAGGCTCTTTATTCTGTAGCCGGAAAAATTGGCCAAGGCGTTGTCTATTTGTTTCTCCGCGACAGGGAGTGCCAGCAAGGCTTCTTTCAAGCAGTTTAATGTTCGATGTCCGTACCACATGTTTTTCAGGTAGTGAAGTATGTGTTGCTCTTGTGCCGGCGTAATGATCCGTTCAGTCGTCCACTGTCTTAAAAACTGCCTGATATGAATAAGTGGTTCGCTGAGCGAAAGAAATGGCTCTTGTGCTTGATGTATTAGGGTCACTTCGTCGTCGGACATGTCCGGATCGCTGGCGAATTGTCGATACACTTCACCAAAGCCTGTCATTCCCAGCGTATCCATTTCACAGGCGCGAATGGCACCCATGGACGACAATCCCCAAATGCGCCAACCCGCACTCAGGGCGTCGAGTATCTCGGCATGGCCGACGGCAGGGTGAGCATGGAACACGCCATCGACAATGGCGAGGTTCGAAGGGGGCGATTGCGCCACCAGGCGTTCGATATCGCCACGCTTGACGGGCGGGCGTAACACCAGGCCACCACCGCACAGTAATTGATTGTCTATTCCTTGCAGGGAGGGGCCCGCAAACAGCGTACATGTCTCAAGCGCATTGTTTGACATACGTAAGTAACCTCGGACCGACCCTTTTTAAACCAGGTTCAAAGGCTTCAAGCCCCGGAATTATGATTCTGATCACAGTAATGTCGTCCGTCGCTTTACTGAGCAAAACCCTTAGCACGGTACTGAGCCCGACACTTTGCAACCGCTCAATGAGCAACTCCCAGGCCGATTCGATCGTGGGGATCGCGGCCTCCTGGCAGTCGATGGAGGAGTAATCGATCATCTGGTTCCGGGAGGTGGCCACGGTACGTAAGCGTGAGATGGCCTGAAGCTCGACCGAACGGCCCTTCTTCTCGAAGTATTTAACGCGCTCGATGATGTCGTCCCGGCCCCCGTGGATGTGGCTTAAACGGCTTTGGGCAGCCTCGCAGATAGCCCGGATCAAGGCGATTTCCTTGATGGGATGTAGCCCTGAACCGGTGGCCACAGAGATGGGCGCCTCGGAGGACTCTTCCATGATAAAAGCCTGAAAGTAGGCCAGGCCAAAACAGTTCTCGGTGTAACGAATCGACAGGCTTAATCCCGCGTCATTGATTTTATTGATCAGGGAGTCGGTTTCTGCGCTGTAACGGTCCAGATTGACGAGGCAGGAGCGGTCATGCAGGTGATTAAAGGCTTGAACATCACGCTCCATGAGTTCGCAAACAGCGTGTACCGAGGCTTCCACCAAGTCATTACCTGAAGCCAAGCCACTGGAGCTTTCCCCGAAGAGTTGTTGCCCTGGGTTTTCGGGGTAGGGGATGAACACCAGTTCGGCGGGTGCAAACACCTTCTGCTTACGCAATACATCTTCAACTTCGATGGCCATGATGAGCGAATCGGCATCGGCAGAGAAGCCATACAATATGCAGAACTGATTGAACGCTATTCGTCCTTCGTGGCTTTCAATGAGTTGCCTCGGTGTGGTCTTTAATAGCTTCAGTTGCGCCGTGTTGTATTGCGCAAGGCTGAACTCGATGGCTTCCATGTACGCGCCTATCTTGGCTTCTGCTGATCTGAGGCCTTTGCCAGCATTTACGCACAGCGAACCCTTCAATGCATCGGGTCGTATACTGGCAAATACTGGAATTCCAATACGGTCCAGCCAGGTTGTGTCGGTTACTCGGGTAATGCCCAAGCGCGGGGCTATATTGTTGGCGATGATTTTTAATGTTTCTTCGGCGCTACGGCGCCGAAGGCTCGAACTAAGCCTGTGCATAATTGGACACCTTTGACTGATGAAAGGTATAGGCAAGCATCATGTGTGACACAATAAGAAACGGGAGGGAATGACTTCCCTCCCGTTTTTTTAGGCTGCGACTTTAACTTTAACGTCTTCAGCCAGAGCCAGCGTCAAGACGTTGTTGTTCGACTGATGTGCCACAAAACCGGCGTGCATCAGGCTTTCATCGTTCAGAATGACGGAGAACTTCTCCGCGGTTTCTGCGTCCAGTTCAAGCTCGAAGTTTGCATCGTTAACTATAGAGTCCATTTCATTTATCCTATCCGTAATATTGCGTTGGGAAGATTTGTTGCGCAACACCAATGAGATTTGCAGCTGATTGAGATTACGCCAACTGAAAATTAATTTCAGGATGTTGCGACTTTGCATTATCGCGGAGAGGTAGCGAGTTTTCTGAAATGTTAGTCGTGTTGGTTGTGGGAATGAGCTTACTGATTCTTAGGAAAGGTATATTGCTGTCGTAGGACGGGTCTTGGAAATTTCTGTAAGTAATTTCTGTAAGCTTTAAGTTCTTGGCGCGTTATCTCAAGATTAGGTTTGCAGTATCAGTTGAGCTGATTTCAAAAAATTGAATCAGCAAGTGCGTTCTAACTGACATACGGAGGCTACAGGTTTTAGGACCGCTCGCGGTCCAGCGGGAGCAAGCTCCCTCGCCACAGGTTTTGGTGTTCGACACTAGGACTGTTCGCCTTCTCAAGCCGTCTCGGTGGCTTCGATCATCTGGCTTTCAATCAGCCGCTTGATCTCCTCAAACAAATCGTCACTCTGCTCCTCGGTGCAATCCTCGCCGTTGCGTTTGCGCAAACCGTGGTGGCTGACGATCAGATGCACATCGGCGTGCAGGTCGTGCCGGTTCAGGCAGCTTTCGACGCATTGCAGCGGGCAGCCGTCCAGTGCCAGGATTCGCCGTCCCGAGCGCGCTTTATTGACCAGCGCAGCCACATGCCCGCCGACCCCGACGATGCAGGACATTTCGGCCAGGCCGCTGCGATCCAGGCGCAAGGCCAGGGTATTGGCCAGTTGCGCGACATTCGAGCAACCGGAGCAGGAGTAGACCAAGGGAAGGCTTGAATCGGACATGAGGGTTCTCCACTGATGGACTCTGCCAGTGTGCGAGGCCGCCAGTAATACGCCTTGATCATGGTCAAATCCGGGACTGGCCCGGTTACTGTTGGTAACCAGCCAGTTCTTCTTCAGCCAGGATACGAATGTTGCGCCGCTCCATGGCAATCAACCCCCCATCAACCAACCGATGAAGAATCCGAGAAAACGTCTCCGGCTGAATCCCCAACTTGGAAGCCACCAGCCGCTTCGACACCTGCAACACCACCTGACCATCCCGCGGATCCCGCTCCTGCAGCAGGAAATTGATCACCCGCCGACTGGCACTGGCCAAGGTCAGGTTATCGATATCCTTGAGCCGCTGATGCAAATGAATACTCATGCTCGCCAGGATCGCCAGGCAGACCTTGGGCTGGTCCTCCAGGGCCTTACGGTAATGGGTACCCTCGATACTCACCAGCACGCTGTCCTTGATCGCCGACGCACTGACCGGATAGCAACGGGCCTGGCTGAACAGCAGGGCCTCGGCGAAGGTCTGGCCGGGCTGGATGATTTCCACCAGGTTCTCCTGGCCCTCACCGGTCACCCGGAACAGCTTGATCTGGCCACTGACCAGCAAGAAAAACCGCTTGGCCGGATCGCCCTGGTGCATGAGCGTGCTGTTGCATTCCAGGCGTTTGAGGACAGCCAGGCTGCAGACATCTTCAAAGACCCGCTCCGGCAGTTGGCTGAACAGGTGATGACGACGCAACAGTAAAACGATGGAAGGGTGGGTCAGCATGGCGTACCTCCGCGTGCCGTCATGGTAGAGCCCAAATCGCCGCCGGCCTATGCCTCGGCAGGCCTACCTCGGAAGAGGGATGGGCTGCGCGATCAAGACACAAACCCTGTGGGGAACGAAATCCAGATCTGCTGCCTATCCCCTGTGGGAGCAAAGCTTGCTCGCGATAGCGGTGGTTCAGCTTGCGCAGATGTTGAATGTACCGCCGCCATCGCGAGCAAGCTTTGCTCCCACAGAGGGTATGTTTCACTCCCACAGGGCGTGTGTTTTGCTGGGCTAGCCCGCCCCGCGCAAATGCTCCATCGCCCAAACCGCCGCTTCCACCCGCGAACGCAAGCCGAGCTTGTGCAGCAGGTTCTTCACATGCACCTTGACCGTGCCTTCGGTAATGCCCAGCTTGTGCCCGATGACTTTGTTGCTGTAGCCGCCGGCGATGGTCTTGAGGACCTGGCGTTCGCGTTCGGTCAGTTCCACATCGGCCTGGCGCGGTGGCGAGCGCAGCGCCTGGGCCATGACGCGGGTCAGGCCGGGGCTGATCACCAGGGCGCCGTTGAGGGCATCGCGGATGTACTGGATCAGCAGCTCCGGTTCCATGTCCTTGAGCAGGTAACCGTTGGCGTCCAGGCGCAAGGCATCGCGGATGTCGTCCTCGGCATCGGAGACAGTGAACAGCAGCACCTTGCCGGTGTAGTGCATGGCGCGCAGCCGGCGCAGGGTCTCGATGCCGTTCATCTGCGGCATGTTGTTGTCCAGCAGCACCAGGTCGGGCTTGAGCGGTTCGATCAGAGTCAGGGCTTCTTCGCCGTGGCTGGCTTCGCCAACGATCTGCAAATCGTCTTCGAGCTCAAGCATCTGGCGGATCCCGCGACGCATCATCGGATGATCGTCGACCAGTAGCAGGGTGTGGCGCAGGGGGGCGTTCATGTTGCGAGGCCTTCGGTGTGTTGGCCCAGGAATTCCGGTTGGAAATGCACCTGGATACGGGTGCCCTGGGGTGTACGGGAGTGAATCTGCAGTTGGCCGTGCAGGCTGCGGGCCCGCTCGTTCATGATGTTCAGGCCATGGTGTTCGCGCTGGTCGACCTCGCCGCTGAAGCCGCGGCCATCGTCTTCGATCGACAGCTGCACGGTCTCGCCTTCCTGGCGCAGTTCGAGCCAGGCGTTTTCGGCGTGGGCGTGGCGCAGGCAGTTGGACAGGGCCTCGCGGGTGATCTGCAGGATGTGGATCTGCTCGCTGGCCGACAGCTCGAAGGCCAGGGTGTCGATGAACAGGTGCACCTGGAAATCCCCTCGGTTGGAGAACTCCTCGGCGGTGTCCTTTAGCTCTTCGACCAGGCCGTCATCGTGGATCTGCAAGCGGAAGGTGGTCAGCAACTCGCGCAACTGGCGATAAGCATTGTTGAGCCCTTCACGCAGTTCACCAGTGACGGTCTCCAGGGTCTGCACCGGTTCGCCGCGACGCATCAGGGTCTGCATGCGGCTGACTTGCAGCTTCATGTACGACAAGGCCTGGGCCAGGGAGTCGTGCAGCTCGCGGGCAATGATCGTGCGTTCATCGAGCAGCAGCAGGCGATGGTCCTGTTCGCGCTGGCGCTTGAGGGACAGCGACGTGCCGATCAGGTTGGCCAGGGCCTGGATCAACGCGGTTTCCCAGGGCTGCGCCGCATGGCCGTCGACAAAATGCGCCTTGAGTTCACCCAGCTCGTTGCCCTGGTTGCTGATGCTGAAGGCTTGCGGGCGCGCAGCGTTGTGTTTATGGCAACTGGCGCAATCGCTGCTGGCGCAGACCTGTCGGTTGGCGGCGCCATGCAGGGCCAGCAGGTGCCTGGCCGGTGACTGCAATTGCCCTTGCAGGCACAACGTCAGACGCAGGCCTGGCAGGCGCTGCTGGAAGCGTCGGATCAGTTCATCCAGCCCTTCGGCATTGGCCTGGCGTGTCGCCAGGCTGCGGCTGCTCTGGTACAGCAGCTCCAAGGCGGCGTTGGCCTGTTGCAGGTTCAGGGTCTTTTGCTGAACCTGGTTTTCCAGGGTGCGGTGTGATTGTTCGATGGTTTCGGCCATGGTGTTGAAACTGGTCGCCAACTGGCCCAGTTCATCTTCGGACTGGTGATTGACCCGCACCTGGAATTCGCCACGGCGAAAGCGCTGGGTGGCGTCCACCAACTCCTGCAAGGGCGTGACCACGCCGTACTGCAATTCATACAGGCCGATCAGCAGGATGATCATGGTGCTGAACAGCGCCATACCCTGGATCACTTGCTGCCAACCTTGCTTGTGCTCGCTCTGGCGTTGCAGCAGGGTGACGAACCGGTCCAACTGGTTGACGAAGGCATTGGCATTGGCCTGGAAAAACGCCGAGTCACCACGCTCGATGGCCGGGCGCAAGGTCTGGTTCCAGCGTTGCACAAGGTCGCGATAGCTCTTGTGCAGGGAGGTTTCCGGCCCATCTTCCAGCACGGCGCGCAGGGCAGGGCTGTCGAGGCGTTGTTGCAGGCTGGCGGTGATCGCCGGGATGTCGTCGTTGGCCCCCGCCGCCAGTTTCCAGCTCAGGTGGTAGGTCTCCATGCGCACGGAGCCGGCGGTGTTGATGGCCGCGGCGTCGCCCTGGCTGAACCAGGCGATCAACCCGGCACTCAAGGAACTGGCCAGGGCCAGGATGGCGATCAGGATCACCGCCAGCCCGGCGCGAGCGGGCAGGGAACTGCGCAGCCAACGCATCATCGACGCGGGCCTGCGAGGCAAAACGGTGAAGCGAGCATAGGGGGCGCCCTGGACCTGGGGGTGTAGCAGCCAATCCTGGGCGCACTACCTCTAAAGAGTTGTCGGCCGCTCCATTTCCATAAAAGCTTCGGCAGACTTGATCAAGGTATTGATAAATAAAGGGTTGTATCAATATCCGGGTCTACCTCCTTGGAGGTAGATGGGCCAAGCATAGGCCTGTACCGCCCCGGCGCACGTTGATCCAGGTCAAGTTTTCGCGGGGTTCGTATCACTAGGCTGCGCTCATCGAACTGACGGAGTGCATCGTGATGCGAGCGCAAGTGCAACAAGGGCTGGTACTAGGGATGAGTACCCTGGCCTTCACCGTGTGCTTCATGGTCTGGATGATGTTTGCTGTGCTGGGGGTTCCGATCAAGGAACTGCTGGCCCTCAATGAAACCCAGTTTGGCCTGCTGGCCGCCACGCCGGTGTTGACCGGTTCGCTGGTGCGCTTGCCCCTGGGGCTTCTGACCGACCGCTTTGGCGGACGGATCGTGTTCTTCCTGTTGATGCTGGCCTGCGTATTGCCGCTGTACATGATCACCCTCGCCACGGCCTTCTGGCAGTTCCTGGTGCTGGGCCTGTTCGTCGGCCTGGCCGGTGGCTCGTTCTCGGTGGGCATCGCCTACGTCGCCAAGTGGTTCGACAAGCAGAACCAGGGTTTTGCCATGGGCGTGTTCGGCGCCGGCAACGCCGGTGCGGCGGTGACCAAGTTCCTCGCTCCGGCGCTGATCGCGTTCGGCAGCTGGCACCTGGTGCCGAAAGTGTTCAGCGCCATCCTGTTCATCACCGCGCTGCTGTTCTGGTTTCTCACCACCGAGAAAAAGGAACACAGCGGCACTGGCGGTGCGACGTTGCGCGAGCAATTGCAAACGCTGAAAGAGCCAGCCGTGTGGCGCTACTGCCAGTACTACTCGATCGTCTTCGGCGGCTACGTGGCCTTGGCCTTGTGGATGACCAAGTACTACGTGCAGGAATATGGCTTCAGCCTGCAAAGCGCGGCGCTGCTGGCGGCGTGTTTCTCCCTGCCCGGTGGTGTGCTGCGGGCCGTCGGTGGCTGGATGTCCGACCGCTGGGGCGCCCAGAGCGTGACCTGGTGGGTGTTGTGGGTCAGCTGGATCTGCCTGTTCCTGCTCTCCTATCCCCAGACTCAACTGCAAGTGCAGACCGTCAACGGCATCGTCGATTTCCACATCGGCCTCAACGCCACGCTGTTCACCGTGCTGCTGTTCGTGATGGGCATCGCCTTCGCGTTCGGCAAGGCCTCGGTCTTCAAGTACATCGCCAACGACTACCCGAAAAACATGGGTGCAGTGTCCGGCATCGTCGGCCTGGCCGGCGGCCTGGGCGGGTTCGTGCTGCCGATCATGTTCGGCGCCCTGGTGGACCTCACCGGCGTGCGCTCGTCCTGCTTCATGTTGATGTACGGCGTGGTCTGGGTTTCCCTGGCCTGGATGTACTTCAGCGAAATACGCAAGCGCCCGCTGCTGGGTAAACAGCCGCCGGCCACTCAATCCCCGTTTTCCAGCATTGCCCAAGGAGAAGAACATGTCCGTTCTGCAAACGCCTGAAAAGGGCCCGGTCATTCATGACTGGCGCCCGGAAGACCCTGCTTTTTGGGGCAGTAGCGGCAAACTGACCGCCCGGCGCAATCTGTGGATTTCCATCCCGGCGCTGCTGTTGGCCTTCGCGGTGTGGATGGTCTGGAGCACGGTGATCGTGCGCCTGAACGCCATCGGCTTCAGCTTCAGCACCGACCAGCTGTTCTGGCTGGCGGCATTGCCGGGGCTGTCCGGCGCGACCTTGCGCATCTTCTACTCGTTCATGGTGCCGATCTTTGGCGGGCGTCGTTGGACCGCGCTGAGCACGGCGTCGTTGCTGATACCGGCTTTGTGGATGGGCTTCGCCGTGCAGGATTCGGCCACGCCTTACAGCGTGTTCGTGCTGATCGCATTGCTTTGCGGTTTTGGTGGCGGCAACTTCGCCTCGAGCATGTCCAACATCAGCTTCTTCTACCCCAAGTCCCAGCAGGGCACGGCCCTGGGCCTGAACGCCGGGCTGGGTAACCTGGGCGTGTCGGTGATGCAGTTCAGCGTGCCACTGGTGATTTCCTTCGGTGTGTTCGGCTTCATGGGCGGTCAACCGCAAGTCCTGGCCGACGGCAGCTCGCTGTGGTTGCAGAACGCCGGCTTCATCTGGGTGCCGTTCATCCTCGCCGTGACCCTGATTGCCTGGTTCGGCATGAACGACCTGTCCAGCGCCCGCGCTTCGTTCAGCGAGCAGGCGGTGATCTTCAAGCGCAAGCACAACTGGCTGATGTGCTGGCTGTACCTGGCCACCTTCGGTTCGTTCATCGGTTTCTCCGCGGCCTTCCCGCTGCTGATCAAGACCTCGTTCCCAGAAGTCATCGCCCTGAAATTCGCCTTCCTCGGCCCGTTGGTGGGCGCGCTGGTACGGCCGCTGGGCGGCTGGCTGGCGGACAAGCTCGGTGGCGCGAAGGTCACCTTGTGGAACTTCGTGTTGATGATCGCGATGGTGTTCGGCGTCCTGCACTTTCTTCCGCAGAACGGCCAGGGCGGCAGCTTCTACGGCTTCCTGGGCATGTTCATGTTGCTGTTCATCACCACTGGCGTGGGCAACGGTTCGACCTTCCGCATGATCCCAGTGATCTTCCGCACCCTGCACGAGAAGTCCGCCCTGGGCAAGAAGCCCGAGCAACGCGAGTTGGCGCTCAAGAACGCCGGCAAGGAATCGGCCGCCGTGCTGGGTTTCAGCTCGGCCATGGGCGCCTTCGGAGCCTTCTTCATTCCCAAATCATTCGGCACTTCGATGGCCCTGACCGGCGGCCCGGAGATGGCCTTCTACATGTTCGTCGGCTTCTACCTGAGCTGCATCGTGGTGACCTGGTGGTGGTATGCCCGCAAGGGCGCCGCGACACCTTGCTAAGCCGAACCTAAACCTGCGTGGGCGGGGCGCAGACCCCGCGGAGCAAGCCTGAGAGGAACACACTGTGAGTCATTTACTGGATCAACTGCGGTTTTTCAACCGCAAGCAAGGCGAGTTTTCCGATGGTCACGGCGAGACCCGCAAGGAGTCCCGCGACTGGGAGAACGTCTACCGTTCGCGCTGGCAGTACGACAAGATCGTGCGGTCCACCCATGGGGTGAACTGCACCGGTTCGTGCTCGTGGAAAATCTACGTCAAGAACGGCCTGATCACCTGGGAAACCCAGCAGACCGACTATCCGCGTACCCGCAACGATCTGCCCAACCACGAACCACGTGGCTGCCCTCGCGGCGCGAGCTACAGCTGGTACATCTACAGCGCCAACCGGCTCAAGTACCCGAAAATTCGCAAGCCATTGCTCAAGCTGTGGCGCGAAGCCCGGCAGACCCTGCCGCCGGTGGAAGCCTGGGCCAGCATCGTCGAGGACAAGGCCAAGGCCGACTCCTATAAAAGCAAGCGCGGCATGGGCGGCTTCATCCGTTCCAACTGGGAAGAAGTCAACGAGATCATCGCCGCCGCCAACGTCTATACCGTCAAGGAACACGGCCCGGACCGGGTGGTGGGCTTCTCGCCGATCCCGGCCATGTCGATGGTCAGCTATGCCGCCGGCTCGCGTTACCTGTCGTTGATCGGTGGCGTGTGCCTGAGCTTCTATGACTGGTATTGCGACTTGCCGCCAGCGTCGCCGATGGTCTGGGGCGAGCAGACCGACGTGCCGGAATCGGCCGACTGGTACAACTCCAACTACATCATTGCCTGGGGCTCCAACGTCCCGCAGACCCGTACCCCTGACGCCCACTTCTTCACCGAGGTGCGCTACAAGGGCACCAAGACCGTGGCGATCACCCCGGACTATTCGGAAGTCGCCAAGCTCACCGACCTGTGGCTCAACCCCAAGCAGGGCACCGACGCCGCGCTGGCCCAGGCCTTCAACCATGTGATCTTCAAAGAATTCCACCTGGACAAGCCGAGCGCCTATTTCACCGAATACGCCAAGCGCTACACCGACCTGCCGGTGCTGGTGATGCTCAAACCGATGCTTGGCGCTGCGCCGGGTGCGGGTTACCAGCCGGACCGTTTCCTGCGGGCCAGTGACCTGACCGACAACCTCGGCCAGGACAACAACCCGGAATGGAAAACCATCGCCATGGATGCCGCCGGCGAACTGGTTTCGCCCCAAGGCTCCATCGGCTATCGCTGGGGTGAGAAGGGCAAGTGGAACATCCTGCCCCGTGAAGGCGGCGAGGGACGTGAGATCGACCTCAAGCTGAGCCTGATCGGCGGCGACGTCGCCGAGGTGGCGTTCCCGTACTTCGCCGGCGAAGCCCAGGAGTACTTCCAGCATGTGGCCGGTGATGCGGTGCAGTTCCGTCGGGTGCCGGTGCACAGTGTGGTGCTGGCCGATGGCAGCGTGGCGAAAGTCGCCACCGTATTCGACCTGTCGGCGGCCAACCTGGCGATCGACCGTGGCCTGGGCGGCGCCAACGTTGCCAAGGACTATAACGACGCCTCGGTGCCTGGCACCCCGGCCTGGCAGGAACAGATCACTGGCGTAAGCCGCGAGAAGGCGATCCAGATCGCCCGCGAGTTTGCCGACAACGCCGACAAGACCCGTGGACGCTCGATGATCATCGTCGGTGCGGCGATGAACCACTGGTACCACATGGACATGAACTACCGCGGGCTGATCAACATGCTCATGCTCTGCGGTTGCGTCGGCCAGACCGGCGGCGGCTGGGCCCACTATGTCGGCCAGGAAAAACTCCGTCCGCAATGCGGCTGGCTGCCCCTGGCCTTTGGCCTGGACTGGAACCGTCCGCCACGGCAAATGAACGGCACCAGCTTCTTCTATGGCCATAGTTCGCAATGGCGCCACGAGAAGATGAGCATGCACGATGTGCTCTCGCCCCTGGCCGACAAATCGCAATTCCCCGAGCACGCCCTGGACTACAACATCCGCGCCGAACGGGCCGGCTGGTTGCCGAGTGCACCGCAGCTCAACACCAACCCGCTGCACATCTGCCGCGACGCCGCCGCCGCGGGCATGGAACCCAAGGACTACGTGGTCAAGTCGCTGCAGGACGGATCCCTGCGTTTTGCCTGCGAGCAGCCGGACAGCCCGGTGAACTTCCCGCGCAACATGTTCATCTGGCGTTCCAACCTGCTGGGCTCCTCGGGCAAGGGCCACGAGTACATGCTCAAGTACCTGCTGGGCACCAAGAACGGCGTGATGAACGAAGACATCGGCCATAGCACCGAGTGCAAGCCCACCGAAGCCGAATGGGTCGACGAGGGCGCCATTGGCAAGCTCGACCTGGTGACCACCCTGGACTTCCGCATGTCCTCGACCTGCGTGTATTCCGACATCGTCTTGCCGACCGCCACCTGGTACGAAAAAGACGACATGAACACCTCGGACATGCACCCGTTCATTCACCCACTGTCGGCCGCCATCGATCCGGCCTGGGAATCGCGTTCGGACTGGGAAATCTACAAGGGCATCGCCAAGGCGTTTTCCGCCATGTCGGTCGGCCACCTGGGTGTCGAGAAAGACCTGGTCACCGTACCGCTGATGCACGACAGCGTCGGCGAGTTGGCCCAGCCATTCGGCGGCACCGACTGGAAAAGCGCCGGCGTTGCACCGGTCCCGGGCAAGAACGCGCCGAACCTGCACGTGGTGGAACGCGACTACCCGAACATCTACAAGCAGTTCACCTCCCTGGGCCCGATGCTGGAAAAACTCGGCAACGGCGGCAAGGGCATCAACTGGAACACTGATACGGAAGTTAAATTCCTCGGCGAACTGAACCACAAGGAAGTCGAGGCGGGTATCAGCCAAGGGCGGCCAAAAATCGACAGCGCCATCGACGCTGCCGAAGTGATCCTGTCCCTGGCGCCGGAAACCAACGGCCATGTCGCGGTGAAAGCCTGGGCGGCGCTGTCGGAATTCACCGGCATCGACCACAGCCACCTGGCCATCTCCAAGGAGCACGAGGCGATTCGCTTCCGTGACATCCAGGCCCAGCCACGCAAGATCATTTCCAGCCCGACCTGGTCCGGCCTGGAAGACGATCACGTGAGCTACAACGCCGGCTACACCAACGTCCACGAGTCGATCCCATGGCGCACCATCACCGGTCGCCAGCAGTTCTACCAGGATCACCCGTGGATGCAGGCGTTCGGCGAGCAGCTGATGAGCTACCGGCCACCGGTCAACACCCGCACCATCGCTGGCGTGAAGGGCAAACGCAGCAATGGCGAGACCGAGATCGTCCTGAACTGGATCACCCCGCACCAGAAGTGGGGCATCCACAGCACCTACAGCGACAACCTGCTGATGCTGACCTTGAGCCGTGGCGGACCGATTGTCTGGCTCTCGGAAATCGACGCCAAGCGCGCCGGTATCGAGGACAACGACTGGATTGAATGCTTCAACGTCAATGGTGCGCTGACCGCCCGAGCGGTGGTCAGCCAACGGGTCAAGGAAGGCATGGTGATGATGTATCACGCCCAGGAACGGATCGTGAACGTGCCGGGTTCGGAAACCACCAAGACCCGCGGCGGCCACCACAACTCGGTGACCCGCGTGGTGCTCAAGCCCACCCACATGATTGGCGGCTACGCCCAACAGGCCTACGGCTTCAACTATTACGGCACGGTCGGTTGCAACCGCGACGAATTCGTCGTGGTGCGCAAGATGGTCAAGGTCGATTGGCTCGATGGTTCCAGTGGCGATGATTTGCCGCGTCCACTGCCGACTGATATCGAGGAGAACTGAGATGAAGATTCGCTCACAAATCGGCATGGTCCTGAACCTGGACAAATGCATCGGCTGCCACACCTGCTCGATTACCTGCAAGAACGTCTGGACCAGCCGTGAAGGCATGGAGTACGCCTGGTTCAACAACGTCGAATCCAAGCCTGGCATCGGCTATCCCAAGGAGTGGGAAAACCAGGACAAGTGGAAAGGCGGCTGGATCCGTAACGCTGACGGTTCGATCAACCCGCGCATCGGTGGCAAGTTCCGCGTGTTGGCGAACATCTTCGCCAACCCGGACCTGCCGAGCCTGGACGATTACTACGAACCGTTCGACTTCGACTACCAGCACCTGCACACCGCACCGCTGGGCGAGCACCAGCCCACCGCGCGACCTCGCTCGGTGGTGTCCGGCAAGCGCATGGAGAAGATCGAGTGGGGCCCGAACTGGGAGGAAATCCTCGGCACTGAATTCGCCAAGCGGCGCAAGGACAAGAACTTCGACAAGATCCAGGCGGACATCTACGGCGAGTACGAAAACACCTTCATGATGTACCTGCCGCGCCTGTGCGAGCACTGCCTGAACCCGACGTGCGCGGCGTCGTGCCCGAGCGGTGCGATCTACAAGCGCGAGGAGGACGGCATCGTCCTGATCGACCAGGAGAAATGCCGTGGCTGGCGCATGTGCATCAGCGGCTGCCCGTACAAGAAGATCTACTTCAACTGGAAGAGCGGCAAATCGGAAAAATGCATCTTCTGCTACCCACGCATCGAAGCCGGGATGCCGACCGTCTGCGCTGAAACCTGCGTTGGACGTATCCGTTACCTCGGTGTGCTGCTGTATGACGCCGATCGCATCAGCGAAGTGGCCAGCACCGCCAATGAGCAGGACCTGTACGAGAAACAACTGGAGATCTTCCTCGACCCGAACGACCCGGCGGTGATTCGCCAGGCCCTGGCCGATGGTGTACCGCAGTCGGTGATCGACTCGGCGCAACGCTCGCCGGTCTACAAAATGGCCGTGGACTGGAAACTCGCACTGCCGCTGCACCCGGAATACCGCACCTTGCCAATGGTCTGGTACGTGCCGCCACTGTCGCCGATCCAGAACGCGGCCACGGCCGGCACCGTGGGCATGAACGGGGTGATCCCGGACGTCGACAGCCTGCGAATCCCGCTGCGCTACCTGGCGAACATGCTCACCGCCGGCGATGAAAAGCCGGTCAAGCTTGCGCTCAAACGCTTGCTGGCGATGCGTGCCTACAAACGTTCCGAGCAGGTCGACGGCGTGCAGGACCTGCAAGTGCTGGCCGACGTAGGCTTGAGCGTGAACCAGGTGGAAGAGATGTACCGCTACCTGGCCATCGCCAACTACGAAGACCGCTTCGTCGTGCCAAGCGCCCACCGCGAAGATGCCATGAGCGACGCGTTCGCCGAGCGCTCCGGTTGCGGCTTCAGCTTTGGCAGCGGTTGCAGTGGCAGTTCCGACACCAACATGTTCGGTGGCAAGAAGGCCAACCGCCGCGACGTGATCAAAACCGTGCAGTTGTGGGAGGAATGAGCATGCGCATTCTCAAAGTGATTTCGTTGCTGCTCGACTACCCGACCGAGACCCTGGTGGCCGGTCGTGACGAGCTGGAACAGGTCATTCTCCAGGCGCGGGAAATCAGTCCCGCCCAGCGCTCCGGGTTGTTCGAGTTGCTGGAGGTGATCTGCGGCAAGGACCTGATGGATGGCCAGGAGCACTACGGTGCGCTGTTCGGTCGCGGTCGTTCGCTGTCACTGCTGTTGTTCGAGCATGTCCATGGCGAATCCCGTGACCGCGGCCAGGCGATGGTCGACATGATGGCCCAGTACGAAGAGGCCGGTTTCGCCATCGGCGTCAAGGAGCTGCCTGACTACATCCCGTTGTACCTGGAGTTTCTTTCCACCCGCGAAGACATCGAGGCCCGCGAGGGCCTGGCCGATGTAGCCCACCTGCTGGCCTTGCTCGCGGCGCGCCTGGAAGAGCGTGAAAGCGCCTACGCCAGTTGCTTCCGGGCTCTGCTGCAGATATCCGGCGCAGAACCCCAGGTGGCGGTGGCCGAGATGCTTGAACAAGTAAAGGCCGAGCCACGGGATGACTCCCTCGAAGCCCTGGACAGGGTCTGGGAAGAAGAGGCGGTCGATTTCATGAAGGCCGAGCAGCAAGACCGTTGCAGCTCGATGCCAAGCGCGCCGGGCAAGGCGCGGGACGAAAGTGCGGTGCCGCTGCACTGGGTGGATTTTCAGCATGAAGGGCGGGCCGCAGCGCCAGCCGGGGAGGTGGGCAATGTCTAAATGGGATCTGTTGTTGTTCGGGGTCTACCCCTATGTCGCCCTGGCGATTTGCCTGATCGGTAGCTGGGCGCGGTTCGACCTGTCCCAGTACACCTGGAAGGCCGGTTCCAGCCAGATGCTCAACAAGCGCGGCATGCGCGTGGCCAGCAACCTGTTTCACATTGGCGTGCTGTTCGTGCTGGCCGGGCACTTCGTCGGCCTGCTGACGCCCGCGGCGATCTACCACCATGTGCTGAGCACCGAGAACAAGCAGTTGCTGGCGATGGTCTCCGGCGGTTTCTTCGGCGTGCTGGGCCTGATCGGCCTGGTGATGCTGCTCAACCGTCGCCTGACCGACCCACGGGTTCGCGCCACGTCCAGTGCCTCGGACATCCTCGTGCTGGTGGTGCTGCTGGTGCAACTGGTGTTGGGGCTGATGACCATCGTCGCGTCGACCGCCCATATGGACGGCTCGGTGATGGTGATGCTGGCCGACTGGGCGCAGAACACCGTGCTGTTGCGTCCGGTGGAAGCCGCTACCGCGATAGCACCGGTGGGCCTGGTCTACAAGCTCCACGTGGTGCTGGGCCTGACCCTGTTCGTGTTGTTCCCGTTCACCCGTCTGGTCCACATCGTCAGTGCGCCGGTCTGGTACCTGGGACGTCGTTATCAAATCGTTCGGCAGAAGTTTTGAGGAGAAGATCATGGCGAGTGGATGCGGATGTGGCGGTGGTGGTGGCGGCAGCGGCGGCTGTGGTTCTTCGGCAAAAGCGGCACCGGTGATGGCGCCGGTGGCCGATGCCGAACCGGCAGGGGCGGTGCAGTTCGAGCCGGCCCAGGCCGGGCCGGTGGCGGAAGATGAAGCGCCGCAGTTGATTGCCAGCAGTGAACAGGAGTGGCCGATCATCAGCGTCAACGGGGTGTCGATCACCCCGCAGGCGATGGCCCAGGAGCTGCAATATCACCCGGCTGACAGTCGCGAGGATGCGGTCTACCAGGCCGCTCGGGCGCTGGTGATTCGCGAATTGCTCCAGCAGCGTATCGCCGAGCTTGGCCTGGCGTTGCAGGTCGGTGCCGGGGAAAACGAAGAGGAGGCGGCGACGCGGTTGTTGCTCGAACGCGAGGTGCTGGTGCCACAGTGCGACGAGGCAACCTGCCTGCGTTACTACGAAAACAACCGGGCGCGCTTTCACAGTGCGCCGTTGCTGGCGGTGCGGCACATCCTGCTCGAATGTGCGCCGGACGATGCCGAGGCGCGCAGCCTGGCCCATGTCCAGGCCGAGCTGCTGCTGGAGCGGCTGGACCAGTTCCCGGGCAGTTTTGCCGAGTTGGCGCTGACGCATTCGGCGTGTCCATCCAAGGCGCAGGGCGGTTCGCTGGGGCAGATCAGCAAGGGCCAGACCGTGCCTGAACTGGAGCGCCAGTTGTTCACCCTGCCGGCGGGCCTGGCCAGCAAACCGCTGGAAAGTCGCTATGGCTGGCACGTGATCAGCATCGACCAGCGAATCGATGGTCAGCCGTTGCCGTATGAGGCCGTGGCGACGGCGATTCGCACTCAGTTGCAGCAGGGCGTTTGGCAAAAGGCGCTGGTGCAGTACCTGCAAACCCTGATCGGTGCTGCGGATATTCGCGGCATTCACCTTCAGGGCGCCGACTCGCCGCTGGTGCAGTGAGCACGGGCTCAATCGGGAGATCTTCATGAACGCGGTGTTGCAGGACGGGTTTGGGCGCCAGATCGATTATTTGCGGATGTCGGTGACCGATCGTTGTGATTTTCGTTGCGTGTATTGCATGGCGAAAAACATGACGTTCCTGCCGCGTCAGCAAGTCTTGACCTTGGAGGAGTTGCAGCGCCTGGCGCGGTTGTTCGTCGGCCTGGGGGTGAAGAAAATCCGCCTGACCGGTGGCGAGCCGCTGATCCGTCCGGGCATCGTCGGGCTGTGTCGCGAGATCGCGGCATTGCCCGGCCTGCGGGAACTGGTGATGACCAGCAACGGCTCGCAGCTGGGACGATTGGCCCAGCCGCTGGTCGAGGCCGGGGTCAAGCGCATGAACATCAGCCTCGACAGCCTGGACGGCGAACGTTTTCGGGCGATCACCCGCAACGGCAACCTGGACCAGGTGCTGGCCGGCATCGAAGCGGCGAAGGTCGCCGGGTTCGAGCGGATCAAGCTCAACTGCGTGGTCATGAAGGGACGCAACTTCGATGAAGTTCCGGCGCTGGTGCAGTACGCCATCGACCAACGCATCGACATCAGTTTTATCGAGGAGATGCCGTTGGGGGAGGTCGGGCGTTCCCGGGGCGAATCGTTCTGTTCCAGCGATGAGGTACGGGCCGAGATCGCCCGCCATCACCGCCTGCTCGACAGCGCCGAGAGCAGCGGCGGGCCGGCGCGCTATGTGCGCCTGGAGCGTCATCCGGATACCCGCATCGGTTTCATTTCGCCCAACACCCACAATTTCTGCGCCAGTTGCAATCGCGTGCGCATGACCGTCGAAGGGCGCTTGCTGTTGTGCCTGGGACAAGAGGACTCCCTCGACCTGCGCGGCTTGCTGCGGCGTTATCCGCTGGAAGACCAACCGGTGATCCAGGCGGTGCAACAGGCGTTGCGTGGCAAGCCACTGCGCCATGACTTCAATCCGGGTGGGGAAGTGCAGATTGTGCGGTTCATGAACATGAGTGGGGGGTGAGCAGTGCTCAGGTCCCACAAGGGGATTTGTTGTGGATACAAATCTTACAGTCACGCCGTAACCCATGTGGGAGCAAGGCTTGCCCGCGATGCAGGCGACACGGTTTAACTGCAAGACCGTGTCATCGTTCATCGCGAGCAAGCTTTGCTCCCACAGGGGATCAGGGGGCTGCCAAATGACCTTTCAGCCTGACGAATAGTCGCTGCCGATTCTTGATGTCGATCAATTGCAATCCAGCCTTTTGTCCGTACTCTCCACTGCATATTGTGTTTAAAGATATCAAAAAGCCTATATGTAGTGTTTGGAGCCAAAATGCAGAGCACGTTGATCTCAGTAGGGTGTAACCGCTTGCACAAGCGCGATGGCAGTGTGGTCGCCTTTGATGCGGACAAGATCCGCCAGGCGCTGATCGCCGCTGGCAAGGCCACCGGCGAATACGCCGAAGCCGAGGCCGAGGCGTTGCTGGAGGCGGTGTTGGCGCGGTTGGAAGGGCAGACGCGGTTAAACGTCGAGCAGATCCAGGACCGTGTCGAACGGGTACTGATGGACGCCGGTTTCTTTCTCTCCATGCGTGCCTACATCGTGTATCGCGAGCAACACGGACGCCTGCGTCGGGATCGTCGCACACTGGTGGAAGTCGCCACGTCGATGAACGAATACCTGGATCGCGAAGACTGGCGCGTGCAGGCCAACGCCAACCAGGGGTATTCCCTCGGCGGGCTGATCCTCAACGTTTCGGGCAAGGTCACCGCCAACTACTGGCTCGACGAAGTCTACAGCCAGGCCATCGGCGAGGCGCACCGCGAGGCTGACCTGCATATCCATGACCTGGACATGCTCGCTGGCTACTGTGCCGGCTGGTCCTTGCGCACCCTGTTGCACGAAGGCCTCAACGGCGTGCCCGGGCGGGTCGAGGCCGGGCCGCCCAAGCATCTGAGCAGTGCCTTGGGACAGATGGTGAATTTCCTCGGCACCCTGCAAAACGAATGGGCCGGCGCCCAGGCGTTCAGCTCGTTCGACACCTACCTGGCGCCCTATGTACGCAAGGACCAACTCAGCTACGACGAGGTCCGCCAGTCGTTGCAGGAGTTCATCTACAACCTCAATGTGCCGTCGCGCTGGGGCACGCAAACGCCGTTCACCAACCTGACATTCGACTGGGTCTGCCCGGAGGATCTGCGCGAACAGATCCCGGTGATCGGTGGCCAGGAGATGCCGTTCGCCTACGGAGACCTGCAAGCGGAAATGGAGTTGATCAACCGCGCCTACATCGAGGTGATGCAGGCCGGCGATGCGAAAGGCCGGGTCTTCACCTTCCCGATCCCGACCTACAACATCACCCATGACTTCCCCTGGGACAGCGAGAACGCCGACCGGCTGTTCGAAATGACCGCCCGCTACGGCCTGCCGTACTTCCAGAACTTCCTCAACTCGGACATGCAACCCAATCAGGTGCGGTCGATGTGCTGCCGCTTGCAACTGGACGTGCGCGAGTTGCTCAAGCGCGGCGGTGGCCTGTTCGGTTCGGCGGAACAGACCGGTTCCCTGGGGGTGGTGACGATCAACTGCGCCCGCCTGGGTTATCTGTACAAGGGCGACACCAGCGCCTTGCTGCAACGCATCGATACCCTGATGGAACTGGCGATGGAGAGCCTGGAGGTCAAGCGCAAGGTCATCCAGCATCACATGGATGCCGGTTTGTACCCTTACACCAAGCGCTACCTGGGTACCTTGCGCAATCACTTCTCCACCATCGGCGTGAATGGCCTGCACGAAATGCTGCGCAATTTCACCGATGACCAGCAAGGCCTGCACACCGAGCAAGGCCGGGAATTCGCCCTGAAACTGTTGGATCACGTGCGGGCCACGCTGCTGCGATTCCAGGAAGAAACCGGCCATCTCTACAACCTCGAAGCCACACCCGCCGAGGGCACCACGTACCGCTTCGCCAAGGAAGACCTCAAGCGCTATCCGGATATCTTGCAGGCCGGCAGCCCGGTCGCACCGTACTACACCAACTCATCGCAACTGCCGGTGGGCTTCACCGACGATCCATTCGAAGCCCTGGAGCTGCAAGACGAACTGCAATGCAAATACACCGGCGGCACCGTATTGCACCTGTACATGGCCGAGCAGATTTCCTCCACACAGGCCTGCAAGCAACTGGTGCGCAAGGCCCTGGGACGTTTCCGCCTGCCGTACCTGACCATCACGCCGACCTTTTCCATCTGCCCGGTGCACGGCTACCTGGCCGGCGAACACGAGTTCTGCCCGAAATGCGACGAGGCCTTGCTGCTGCAACAACAGCGCCAGGGCAGCGTTCACTGATCCGATCCATCGACCGCAAGGAGCTTCACCCATGAATGCATCGCAAAGTCTTCCCCAAGCACAACGTCAACGTTGCGAAGTCTGGACCCGCGTGATGGGTTATCACCGCCCGGTAACGGCCTTCAACCCGGGCAAGCAGTCCGAGCACCGCGAGCGGGTGCACTTCACCGAACGCGCGGCCGGGCGTCCATGAGTCGAGTGCTACGGGTCGGGGGCATGGTGCCCCTGACCACCCTCGATTATCCGGGCCAACTGGCGTGCGTACTGTTTTGCCAGGGCTGTGCCTGGCGTTGTCGTTATTGCCATAACCCGCAACTGATCCCGCCGCGCGGCAGCGCGGAGGTGGATTGGTGCCGGGTGCTGGCGTTCCTGCAACGTCGCCAGGATCTGCTCGACGCCGTGGTCTTCAGCGGCGGCGAACCGACTTTGCAGGACGGCCTGGCGCCGGCCATGGAGGAAGTGCGGCAGATGGGTTTTCGCATCGGCCTGCACAGCGCCGGCATCAAGCCAGCGGCCTTCGCCAAAGTGGTCGGGCTTGCCGACTGGGTGGGCTTCGACGTCAAGGCCTTGCCTGAAGATGCCCTCGATGTGACCCGGGTCGAAGGCAGCGGCCCTGCCAACTGGCGCAGCCTCGACCACCTGCTGGCCAGCGGCGTGGATTATGAATGCCGCACGACGGTGCACTGGCATCTGTTCGACCCCGAGCGGTTGCTGACCCTGGCCCGACGCTTGAGCGAACGCGGCGTTACGCGGTTCGCCGTGCAACTGGTACGCACTGCCCGGATGCTCGATCCCCACCTTTCCAGCGTCTCGGTACATGCTTTGCAGCCCGAACTATGGGCCGCCATGCGCGAGCTGTTTCCTTCGTTCGTCTTACGCAGTTGAGCGAACGTGGGGACGCGTGAGCGACAGCGGCCCGGGATAACCGGGCCCTCTTTTTTCAAGGTTTTCAAATGCGCTGCCAACCGGCAGGTAGTTGAACAGGGAGCATTTGATATGACCAGACTCACCACCGCCCAACGCATCGTGATCGGCTTTGCCATCGCGCCGCTGGCCTTGATCGCCTTGACGTTCTACGCCTTGAACGACCTGGCGATGCTGCGCGACCAGGCCGAGCAGATCGTTCGGCAGGATTGGCCGAAGATCGATCCGATCATGGTGATCGCCACGGGTGTGCGCGACAACGCCAGGAACACCCGAGACTTGCTGATCGACAAGAACAATGCGCAAGTCCAGCAATCCATCGACGCCACCCGGCAACGGATTACCCAGGCTTTCGCCACGCTTGAGCCGCTGTTCGATCAGCCTGAAGGCAAGGCCGCGTATGCCGAATTGAAGAAGCGTCGCGAGGCCTATGTGGCGGCTTTCGTCCAGGTGCAGGCGTTGATCCGCCAGGGCGCGACGGAGGAGGCGATGACGCAGCTCAAGCAAGGGGTGATTCCGGCGGAGCGCGAGGTGTACAAGAGTCTCGAAGGGATCATGGCGATGCAGGGCAAGGTCTTCGTCGAGCGTGAGCACCAGGCCCAGGCACGTTACAACGATGCGCGGCGCAACATGCTGGCGTTGGTGCTGGCTTGCCTGGCACTGGTGACGACCGTGGCGGTCCTGGTGACCCGCAGCGTGACCCGCCCCCTGGGCGGTGAGCCCAATGACGCGGCGCGGGTGCTTAACCTCATCGCCCAGGGCGACCTGACGATCCGCGTGCCCGTGGGCGTCGGCGCCAATGACAGCGTGATGAGCAACATGCACGACATGCAGCAGAGCCTCAACAGCATGGTCCGGCACATTGCGGCCTCGGTGGATCGGGTGGCCAGTTCCTCCGAAGAACTGAGCGCGGTGAGCAGCCAGACCAGCAGCACCTTGCAGTTGCAAGGGCATGAAATCGAACAGGCGGCCGCGGCCGTGAACCAGATGACTGCCGCGGTGGATGAAGTGGCGCGCAATGCGGTGAGCACCAGCGAAGCCTCGCGAGTGTCCGAGCAAACGGCCCAGCGCGGGCGTGAACAGGTCCAGGAAACGGTGGCTTCCATTACCGCGCTGGCCGAAGGTGTGACGGACAGTTCCGGGCGAATCCAACAATTGGCCGGACGGGTCCAGGACATCAGCTCGGTGCTGGATGTGATCCGCAGCATTGCCGATCAGACCAATCTTCTGGCACTGAACGCCGCCATCGAAGCGGCCCGCGCCGGCGATGCCGGGCGTGGCTTTGCGGTGGTCGCTGATGAAGTCCGGGCGCTGGCTCATCGGACCCAGGATTCGACTCGGGAAATCGAGGGCATGATCGGTAACATCCGCCTGGACAGCGGGCACGCGGTGAGCTCCATGCAGAACAACAGCGAACTGGTGCAAGCCACGCTGCTAGTGGCCCAGCGCTCCGGCGATGCCCTGGACGAAATCGCCCGCTCGATCTCGCAGATCAACGAGCGCAACCTGATGATCGCCAGCGCCACGGAACAGCAGGCCCTGGTGGCGCGAGAGGTGGACCGTAACCTGGTGGGTATCCGCAACCTCTCCGAACAGGTCATGCTGGGCGCCCGACATACCGATACGGCGGGCCAGGACCTGGCGCAGATGGCCGGCTCACTGCATGAGACGGTGGCGCGGTTCAAGGTCTAGATAGTTTATTGCGGGGCGAGATGCCCGCCGAAGTCGTAGTCACCCGACCCCCTGTGGGAGATTCTATGGTACGGGGCTACCCCTTAAATGCCCTTCGGTAAGTATTCGCTCTGGTTCTTCAGCAGGGCGAATACTACTCGGGCAAGCTTGCGGGCCAGTGCCACTAATGCTTCGGTTGTGCTGAGTCCCCGGGCCCTCAGTGCCTCATAAAAACCCTTCCATGCCGCTGTGCGCCTCGCCGACATCGCGGCGTTATGCATCAATCGACGGGCCTCTGGGTCACCTCGCTTAGACAAGCAGCGGCGTCCTTTCTTTTTCCCTGAGTCCGATATACGCAGGTCTAGGCCCAGAAAAGCGATGAAGGCATCGGCATTTCTGAAATCCCCACGCTGAAACGACGTGAGCAAACGGGCACCGTTCAACAGGCCAATGCCTTCGACTTTCATACAACGCTTGAGCTGAGCGCCCAAGCCAGCGGCTTCCAACTGCGTCTGGATTGTTTTCTCGAGCAAGATCTCCAGTCGTTGCATGGCCTTTATCTGGTTCTCAAAGGCCTTTTTGAGCAACGGTTCGTTTGACCAGCTTTGCTTGAGGCTGACGCGCGCCTGAACCAAAGCTGCCCGGCGCCGGAAAAGGCTTACAAGCCGGCAATACAGTGGCGATGGCGGGGTCCACGGGTGCAACTGGTGGCCTTCGTTGTTCAAGTAGCGAGCCAACAACCGAGCATCCAGCGCATCGGTTTTAGCGCGAACTTTCACACCTTTGCGGTAATGGCTGAGCTCGTAGCCGCCGATCA
>NZ_MUOA01000037.1:0-79747 GCF_002001065.1 Pseudomonas sp. A25(2017)
CGCTGCGCACCCGTCTGCGCTACAGCGCGCACAAGCCGCTGAACGGCAGCGGGGTGGACGATTGGCTGGCGATGGACAGCGAAACCCTGATGCAGGTGGAGGGCGCCAACGAAACCACCTTGCAGCAGACCTTGCGCACTTACCACGAGTTGATTGGGAACGCGTTCTTGCATGGCCGCCTGGCCAGCCAGCAAACCCTGCTCAATGGCACGACCAGTACGACCTTGTATGAATACAAGACGCTGCCGAGCGTGTTGACCGGTGAAACCGTGTTGGAAACCACTGAAACCTTCATCGGTTACGATGACGCGCCCGATGGCGAGGTTCGAAAAACGATCGTCAGTGAAGACTCATTGCTTCACGGTCAGCCATTGCTGACTCGCGACGACAATGAAGTGAAAATTCGCTACACGTACGACGCCCTGACTCGCGTCGTGACCGAAACCGTCGCGCCGGACGAACCGGAGTTCGAAGCAACGCGTCAGTATTCGTACCTACTGACCGCCCTGGATGGACAGCGGGCCGAGCAATTGGTCACTGACGTCAAGGGCGTGAAGACCCGGACACGGGTCGATGGGCTTAACCGTCCGGTGTATGCAGAACGCCAGGACGCCGATAACCTTGTGCGTGCCGAAGAGTTCCGTCAGACGTATTCGGCGAGTTACGACGTGTTTGGGGACCTGACCGAGGAAACTCAATACGACTGGCGCGATGAGCAGCAGGCGGCGTTGGCCTCCACCTACGAGTACGACGGGTGGGGCGCGCAGCGCAGTGTCACCGGACCGGACGGGATCAAGGTCTACGAAGAGACGAATCCGATTGGTTCTGAGCTATGGCAAGGCCCTATCCAGACCGCTTGGCGGGAAGGAACCGACACTGAGGCGAAGGTCAGCGGTAAAACGGTGACCTACTTGAACTTGTTGGAGAAGCCCGATCATGTGGAGCGCTTCGAGACCGACGGAACGCTGATTAGTCGGCACCGTTATGGTTATGACGGGCTCGGGCGAACTGTCGAGGAAACTGACGCTCGCGATGCCACTACAAAGTACACCTACGATATCTTTGACCGTATGGTGACCACTGTTCTTCCCGGTGGTGCTACGGTTCGACGCAGCTATGCACTGCATAGTTCGGAAGACCTTCCGACGGAAATAAGTGTCAACGGTATTGAATTGGGCCAGCAGGTTTTCGATGGATTGGGACGCAAGGTCGAGTCGACTACGGGGGGACGCAAGCAAACGTTCACCTACGATTCGGGGCAAACCCAACCGGCGACCCTGACCACCGCCAGCAATCAGCTGATCAATTATGTCTATCAACCTCAATTGGGTGAAGAACCCAGCCAGCGGAGCCTACCAGGAGGCGTCACGGCGGAATATGTACGAGACGGTAAAAATGCTCGACTTGTCAGTTGCAAGGAAGGCGGATTGGAGCTCTCCCGTGATTATTTCACGACCGGCGAGCTGAAAAGCGAGACGCGGGTACAAGGGGAAGACACTTATGCGATGCACTACCAGCACAGTCGATTGGGTCTTTTACTGAGCTATACCGATGTGCTGGAACAGACCCAGTCGTATACCTACGACAAGGCGAACCGTCTCGAACAAACCCGTCTTGGTAACACGCTCTCTTCGGATTTTACGTTCGATAGCCTGGGGCAGCTCAGTTCAGTCAGCACCCAGGACCGCGTCGGCGGGCAGGGCGTGACAATCAGCCTGCATTACGACGGGTTGGGGCGTGAAATACAGCGTAACTTCGACCTTGACGGTGTCGAGCAGCAACTGACCCAGGTATATAACAGCGTTGATGCATTGATCGAGCGAACCCTGTCCAAAGGCGAGACGTTGTTGCGCAAGGAAACTTACGAATACGACCCGCGTGGGCGCTTGGTGCTCTACACCTGTGAAGGCAGCGAACCGCCAGTGGACCCCTACGGTAAAGTCATTCTCAGTCAGCTGTTCCGATTCGATGCGCTGGACAATCTGATCCGAGTGAATACCACGTCTCCTAAAGGTATCAATGTGGCTGTCTATATCTATGACGACCCGAAGGACCCGACGCAATTGCGCAGAATAACCAATACAGGAGTCCCCGGTTACCCACCCGAAATAGTGCTCGAGTATGACGCCGACGGCCATCTGATCCGCGACGAAGAAAACCGCAGGCTCGAATATGACCCTCTCGGTCGGTTGGTTTCCGTCAGTGATCCGTCGGGAGGGGGGGATACCGGCTACAGCTACGACCCATTGGACACGCTGGCCGGCCTGGATGATGGGAGTGGGAAAGAGCAGCGCTTTTACCAGGGCGGTGAATTGACGAGCCAGGTCAAAGGCGCCAGCAGCAGCACTTTCATTCGCGCGGATGGTGTCGTGCTCGCCGAGCACCAGGCGGGTGCTGACCCAAAGTCGTTATTGTTGGCCGGTGATGACAAGAACAGCGTGCTGTGGGAAATCGATCGCGATGCAACCCAGGAGGTTGTTTATGCACCGTATGGCCATCGCGCGGATGAAGCGTCGGTCAGCAGCCACCTGGGTTACAACGGTGAGCGGCGGGAAACCCAAACGGGTTGGTACCTGCTGGGGAAGGGCTATCGGGCGTTCAATCCGGTGTTGATGAGGTTTCATAGCCCGGACAGTTGGAGTCCGTTTGGGGATGGGGGGCTGAATGCTTACACCTATTGCCTGGGGGATCCGATTAGTTTTACGGATCCGACGGGGCATGTGATAGGTCGGCTATTCGCGCCCCCCAAGATTATGACGCCAATCAAAGTGCCTCCCCAATTGGTCAAAAGTCCGGTTAAGGCATTAAACACTAGAGTCGCATCCGGTACCGCCAACGTGTCAGAGGTGTCCGGTGGCGCTCTTCCGTCGACTACCAGCCAGCCCAGCCGCCTAGTTGTTGAAACCGGCTATATATCTGAGCTTCCAAAAGAAAGACGCTACATTGCCCGACCCAGGAATCAAAATTTTGAAACAGGCAGTATTGCTGATCTCGCAAGAAACCGCAGACCTCCAGGATTCATCGATCATTCACGACGAAAGCCAATGCCTCTTCCAGACGCATCGAGGTCGGCACCTGATCCGGTGCCTATCCAGCCTAAGCAAGTTGCACCTATACCAGATGTGCCTAGGACAAACCCCAATCAAGCCAAGATAGATGCTTTGCAAAAGAGAATAGATAAAATGCGGAACAGTAAACGGGAAGGCGATATAAGTGCTAACGATCTGGCTAGTTGGCGTGCGCAGATACTCCGTTTGAGCTGAGTTCAATAAAAAAGAGCAAACGTCACCATCCCACCGTCATGGCCAGGTCCGAACTGATCATGGCGGTGCGCTTTTGTCGGATGATGGTTTCAGAACGCTCAGATCAAGCCGCATTCCCGCGCAATCTTCCCCGCGAGATGCCGCGAACTGACGCCGAATTTTCGGCGGATGTTATTGAAGTGATAATTGACGTTAGCTTCGCTGCAATCGACGATCATGGAAATCTCCCAGGAAGATTTGCCGGCTTCGCTCCACTGCAGGAATTCCTTTTCACGTTTGGTGAGTCGAATCGCTTGGGGTGGGTTGCTCTCCGTGGAATGGAGAGGGCCCTGATATGGCGACGAACGTCCAGAAATCGCGGTGCTGTGGTACATGACTGAAACTCCCATTCATCATCAATGATGGCGTGGGGGCGGCGGAATCTTCCTACTTCTTGATGGCATGGTTCACACGACCCGTCTTCAAGCCCTGAGGCAGGGCTGGAGGCACGGGGTCGTTATATCTCGATTCAAGCCACCTGAAACCTGTCAGACATTACAGGTGGTGAATGTCCATCAAGGGTTATCGGAACGGCTTTGAGGCAAAAGCCTTTGATAATCATGGTTTTTTCTATGCGCATGAGACCGCGAGCAAAAGCGCAAGAACGGATGACGGGAAGGACGCAGCGCTGCGAGGTCTGTGCACAATCCGGAAAAACTGTGGGAGCGAGCTTGCTCGCGAAGGCGGCGGCACAGTCAACATCACTACAAGCTGACCCACCGCTATCGCGAGCAAGCCCTTCTTTGATGAGTGCTTCGCACTCAAGCGGGAGCAAGCTCTCTCGTCACGGATTCAATCAATCCTTAAATGAGCAAGACCGAAACGCCTCATTTAAATTTGCATTCCGCCAACCCCGGGTATATACACGCACCATGCTTCCTTCCCAATGTCTGTGCATCAACCTGCGTCGTGCCGCCCGTGGCGTCAGCAGGTATTACGACGGCGCCCTCGACGGCTTCGGGATCAATGTCGCCCAGTATTCTTTGCTGAGCAACCTGGCGCGCCTGGACCAGCCGAGTATTTCTTCCCTGGCCGAGGCCATGGGCCTGGACCGCAGCACCCTGGGGCGTAACCTGCGGGTTCTGGAAGGCGAGGGGCTGGTGGCGCTGGCCGAGGGTGACGACCTGCGCAACCGCATTGTCGTGCTCACTGAAACGGGGCAGGCCCGGCTGGCGGCGGCGTTGCCGGCCTGGGAAGCGGCGCAGCAGAAACTGATCGATAAGCTGGGCGCGGAAAAGCGCGCGACCTTGCTAGCCTTGCTGGATGAACTGGCATGAAGCCGGTTCGTTCGATGATAAGTGGGTATATACCCGCGAGCGGAGAATAAGAATGACATCGATGTGGCGTACCTGTGGTTGGGTCCTGGTGGGCAGCGCGCTGATCCTGGCGTTGTCCCTGGGCGTGCGGCATGGCTTCGGCCTGTTCCTGGCGCCCATGAGTAGCGAGTTCGGCTGGGGCCGCGAGGTGTTCGCCTTTGCCATTGCCTTGCAGAACCTGATCTGGGGCCTGGCGCAGCCGTTCACAGGTGCGCTGGCCGACCGCTTCGGTGCGGCGAAGGTGGTGTTGATCGGCGGTGTTCTTTATGCCGTCGGCCTGGTGTTTATGGGCATGGCCGACTCGCCATGGTCCTTGTCGTTGAGCGCGGGTCTTTTGATTGGCATCGGCCTGTCGGGCACGTCGTTCTCGGTGATTCTGGGTGTAGTCGGACGGGCCGTGCCGCCGGAAAAACGCAGCATGGGCATGGGTATCGCCAGTGCCGCCGGATCCTTCGGCCAGTTCGCCATGCTGCCCGGTACGCTGGGGCTGATCGGCTGGCTCGGTTGGTCGGCGGCGTTGTTGGCGCTGGGGCTGCTGGTGGCGTTGATCGTGCCGCTGGTGAGCATGCTCAAGGACGCGCCATTGCCGGTCGCCGGCCATGAGCAAACCCTGGGCGAAGCCTTGCGCGAGGCGTGCAGTCACTCCGGGTTCTGGCTGCTGGCGGTGGGCTTTTTTGTCTGCGGGTTCCAAGTGGTGTTCATTGGTGTGCATTTGCCGGCGTACCTGGTGGACCAGCACCTGCCCGCCAGCGTCGGCACCACCGTGCTGGCCCTGGTCGGGTTGTTCAATATCTTCGGCACCTATACCGCCGGTTGGCTGGGCGGGCGCATGTCCAAGCCGCGCCTGTTGACCGGGTTGTACCTGTTGCGGGCGGTGGTGATCGGTTTGTTCCTGTGGCTGCCGGTGACGACCACGACAGCGTACTTGTTCGGCATGGCGATGGGCTTGCTGTGGCTGTCGACGGTACCGTTGACCAACGGCACCGTGGCGACTCTGTTTGGTGTACGAAATCTCTCGATGTTGGGTGGGATCGTGTTCCTGTTCCACCAGTTGGGCTCTTTCCTCGGTGGTTGGTTGGGCGGGGTGGTGTACGACCGCACCGGCAGCTACGACTTGATCTGGCAGGTGTCGATCCTGCTCAGCCTGTTGGCGGCGGCGTTGAACTGGCCCGTACGTGAACGTCCGGTGGCGCGCCTGCAAGTCCAGGCCAGTGCAGCATGAGCCGCATCGGCCCGTGGTTGATCGCTGCGGGCGCCGGCCTGCTGCTGGCGTTCGCCTGGTGGGGCTGGCATCAGGGCGGGCTGGCCTTGATGCAACTGGGCATGGGCAACTGCTGAACAATGGACGGCATCGGACGCTGCGAGTAACGTCGTGGTCTGACGTGCTTTTAAGGAAAATCGACATGTTGATGCGCTGGTTTGCTGTTCCCGTCCTGTTGCTGGCTGTGACCGGGCAAGTCTGGGCCGCCGATTGCCCACCGTTGCTGGAGGGGTCGTTGCCCAAGCTGCGGGCCAAGGAAACCATTGATTTGTGCCAGCGCTTCGCCGGCAAGCCGCTGGTGGTGGTCAACACTGCCAGCTTCTGTGGGTTCGCCCCGCAATTCAAAGGCCTCGAGGCGCTCAACCAGCGCTACAAGGACCAAGGGCTGCAAGTGCTGGGCGTACCGTCCAATGACTTCAAGCAGGAATCCAAGGACGGTGCTGAAACCGCCAAGGTCTGCTACGTCAATTACGGTGTGACCTTCACCATGACCGAACCACAACCGGTGCGCGGCGCGGATGCGATACCGTTGTTCAAGCACCTGGCTGAACAATCCGGCGCGCCGAAATGGAATTTCTACAAGTACGTGGTGGACCGCCAGGGTAAGGTCGTTGGTAGTTTTTCCAGCCGGATCAAGCCTGATGATCCCGATTTCATCAAGGCGGTCGAAGTGGCCATTGCTTCCAAGCCCTGATCGCAGACCACGAAAAAGCCCCGCCTCTTTGCAGAGCGCGGGGCTTTTTTCGCTTCAGGTGGCGAGTGGTTCATGTTCGCCGTGAAACATCAGAAGCGGTAGGTTGCACCGACGCCGAAACCGTTGGCGCTGTTTTCGTATTCAGCGTTGTAGGATTGGCCGAGCGCATTGCTGCCGCCGACTTTGACTTTTTCTTCCTTGAGGTAGGAATAAGCCACGTCGATGGTCAGGTCTTCTGTCGGGCTCCAGCCGGCACCGAGGCTGAAGATGGTCCGGTCGCCGGTCGGAATGCGTGGCGAGCGGTCCTGGTTGTTGGTCGGCGACTGGTCGAAGGTCAGGCCGGTACGCAGTACCCACTGCTTGTTCAACTGGTAGGAGGTACCGATGGCGTAGGCCCAGGTGTCGTGCCAGTTTTGCTCTTCGGTGATGGTGCCCAGAACAGGGTTCAGTGCACCGCCACTGCTGGTGCCTTCGTTTTCCACGGTGATCTCTTTCAGGCGGCTCCAACGCGTCCAGGTGCTGCCGGCGTAAACGGTCCAGGCATCATTGATTTGTTGGGTGACCGAAAAGTCCACCGACTCAGGCGTGGTGATGTCCAGCGAAGCGTCGTAGCGACCGTCGGTGAGCAGGAAGGCAGGGGTACCGGCGCCCGGGCTCACTTCAGTGTGGCCTTCAAGCTTGTACTTGACCTTGGAATGGTAGGTCAGGCCGACACGAGTGGTGTCGGTTGCCTGGACCAGCACGCCAATGTTGTAGCCGTAGCCAATGTCGTCACCCTTGATCTCCACGCCCGCCTCGGGCAGGCCTGGTACGCCCAGTTTCGATTCCAGGGAGCCGGAAATACGGTTGATGGTTGGGCCGAAACCGATCGATACCTTGTCGTTGAAGGCATAGCTGACGGTTGGCTGGAACGTGACGACTTTCACTTCGCTCTTGCTGCCGAAGCTCCGGCCCTGGAAGCCATTTTCGTAATCGGTGATCAAGCCGAACGGTGCGTAGACACCCAGGCCGAACGCCCACTGATCATCGATAGGCTTGACGTAATAACCCATCGGAACGCCGGTAAGCGGGACCATGTCGCCCTTGTTGGTGCCGGACTGGGTGCCGCTGGCATCGTCGATATCGGTGGAGGCATCAATGGCGGCGAAGCCACCGGTGACTTGCTGGCGCTTGAGGCGCGACATGCCGGCAGGGTTGCCAAACACGGTGCTGGCGTCATCGGCAGCGGAAGAACGACCTGCGAAACCAGTGCCCATGCCACTGATGCTTTGTTCGTTCAAGGCAAAGCCACTGGCGAAAAGTTGAGTGGATGCCAAGGTAACGGCAAGGCCAAGGGTGGTTTTGAGCATCATTTTTTTCATTGTTAGAACTCCTGGTGATCACCGGGGCGAAAATTACCAACATTTTCGGCCAAGCGCTATAGCCTTTATCGCTTGATTTAGAGTGGTTTTGTAGGACAATCAGACCAAATTCGCGACCGTTGTAGGAAGTTTCCAAATTTCCCGTCAGCAAGCGACTTGGTTCAGTGGCGAGACGTAGCTTCGCCAGGCACGGGTGAAATCTCGCAGGCGCCCTTGGGGGTGAAAGGTCTGTCGCCAGATGCGGGCCATGCCCAGCAGGTCATCGGCTTCGGGAAGCGGGGTGTTCTGTTCCTCCACCAGCAGCCAGGCAATGGCGGTGGCGTAGCGCAGGTTGACGGTCAACTCCAGGTGCGGGCCGCTGAGAAAGGCGTGCTGGCTGGCCAGGCCGCGTACCAGGCTGGCACGCTCCGGGTCCAGCGCCAGGTAATGATCCCAGAGTGCCTGGTGTCGGGGTTCGGTAATGCGATACAGGCCGTGCCCGCGGCGATCATGCAGGGCCGAACCGAGGGCGGACTGGCTGGCGGCAATGCCCAGCAACAAGGATTCCGCGGTTGCGCTATGACGCTCAAGGTAGAGGAGCGTCGGGCGGATCACATATCGACACAGTTCGCTGGCAGCGATACCCATAAAACCCTCGAAGTGTGAATGGGCGGGGCCTGAAGAGTGTGGGCTTGGCAGCGGTGGATCGGTCCAGGCCCCGCCGGAAGCGGATCATGCCGCTTGACTTGAAGTGTAGTGTCATATTTGCGCTGTAAAGGACTGTTTTTAAAACATCTTAAACGAACGGTTATAACTGTTATATCCCTTGGTACTTACGCCGTTTCGCTTGAGCGAGAAATTCCAGGCAATAAAAAACCCCACTTTCTAGGCGGGGTTTTTGGGTTTTCAGCCTTTCTGGCGTGTCAGGCAACCAGTGCCTGGCGGGTACGCTCGATCACGGCCTGCAGCGGTTCGGCGCTGGAGTACTGATCGGGGTACAGGCGTTCGCTGTGACGGGCGATGCCGTGTTCGTTGACCAGGGTGAAGCTGAAGCAGCCTTTGCGAGCGGCCATGATCAGGCAGTTCATCGGGGCAAAAGCGTTGGTGAGGGTGCGGATAGCATCCTGTGCGTGGATTTGAGTAGACATGTTATGGGTGTTCCTACAAATGACACGGTTAAGAACCGTGCAACGTTAAAACGTTCCAGTAACGTCGACCACCATTGGTCGAACGAAGAACCCGACTGGAACAAAGCAGCCAGTTTGAGCGCTATATGAAGTGCGCGCTTGGGCTGGCAGGTAGGTACTTAGGAGGGCAGGCAGCACATCAAGGGCAAAGGTTCTGGGCCCAGGGTGAAGATCCTGATCAATTTGCAGGTTGGTTCGGTCAGAGTAATGAGCCTGGCAACACCCTTTGCATTCGATCAAAGGCTGTGTTGGCGCAAGGTTTACCTGGAAACCATCGAGGGGGCCGGTCTCTTTTTTTCGGTGAGGCGTCCTTTGAAGGATGGCTGACCGTGGAGATGTGTTCGACCCGGAATTGACTTTCAGCTTGGTACTAACGCCGCGGATAGTAACGGATCGAACGGGTGAAGGGAAGGGCATTGGTTAAAAAATATTCAAATAGGGCCTCACCCTGATGCCGATTAGTTAAGAGAACAGCCTAGTAATATTCTCGTGGCGAGGGAGCTTGTTCCCGCTGGGCTGCGTAGTAGCCCCAAAACAGGGCCGCTTCGCGCCCCAGCGGGAGCAAGCTCCCTCGCCACGGGTTTATCCCCAGGTTTTACCGCCAGATGCGCCAAAAAATCGCAGCGTTATAACCAGTTCGGCTGTTACTTGTGCACACTCGCTACACCACTTGTCACTGTACTGTCATGTCGAAACAATCCGGGGTGGGTGCCTGTATCCAAAATTTAAGTCAATGAAAAACATCGCTTTTTTTTGCTGGTGAAAAAATCGTCAGTTTAAGCGCAGGCCCCGTTCCACAGGGCTTTGCGCGAGTTCAGGGTGGGTTGTCCACTGAGTTATCCACAGCTTCTGTGGATTGTCCCAAGCGCTTGCTCTAGCACGGGCGTGCTGGTTTTTTTCGGCTTTACCCGTGCGAAAAAAGGAGTAGAGTGGCGCGCCTTCCGATCTGCCCCACAGTGTTTTATGAAGTTTCGCTCAGTATCAAATCCTGTTACCTCCACACCCCCTGGTGTTACCCCACCCAAGCGTATTTCGATGCGGGTGGCTGAGTGGTTGCTCGACAGCCCGCGACTGGGGGACAGCCCCAGCGTCAAGCACTTGGCCGGCCGTTTACTCAAGCAACCGGCCCGTGAAGGCGTGGTGGCCGCGCAAAGTCGCCTCGGGCAGTTGATGTGCCGTGAATGCGGCAACGCCCGGGATCGACGTATCGGCCATGACCTGCTGCGCCAGGCCGCGCGGGCCGGCGATGATCGAGCCCGCCGGGCCCTCGGTGAAATCGAAGGCTGAAAACGAAGACCGCGCTGGGCAACCCCCGGCCGCTTGGTTAACCTTCGGGCTTTAATTGATCGGCAGGAATTGTCATGGCTATGGATTTGACCAGCCTGTTGTTTGGCCTGGCAGGCGCTGCGGTGCCGTTGCTGGCACTGGCCTGGCACCTGCAACGCCAGGCCGGCGCTGCGCAGACCGAACAGGCCCTGCTGGAAGAACGCCTGGCCACCGCGCACATGGCCCACGACGGCCTCAACGCCCAGCTCGATGCCTGCCGTGACGAGATCAGCGACCTGAGCCAGGCCAACGCTGCCAAGCAAGCCGAGCTCGCCGCAGCCTGTCGTGAAGTCGAGTTGTTGCAGATCGAGCGCGACAATGCCCGGGATGCGGCCCACGCCTGGAACCTGGAGCGCGCCAACAAGGAAGCGGAACTGCGGCGGCTCGATGCCCAGGCGGCGTCGTTGCATGCCGAACTGCGCGAGCAGCAGGAAAGCCATCAGCAACGCCTGGATGATCTGCAAGGTTCGCGCGACGAGTTGCGGGCACAGTTCGCCGAGCTTGCCGGAAAAATCTTCGATGAGCGTGAGCAGCGTTTCGCCGAGACCAGCCACCAGCGCCTGGGTCAGTTGCTCGATCCGCTGAAGGAGCGCATCCAGTCCTTTGAAAAACGCGTCGAAGAAAGCTATCAGGCCGAGGCCCGGGAACGTTTCTCCCTGGGCAAGGAGCTGGAGCGCCTGCAGCAACTGAACCTGCGCTTGAGCGACGAGGCAACCAACCTCACCCGCGCGCTCAAGGGCCAGAAGACCCAGGGCAACTGGGGTGAGCTGATTCTGGAACGGGTGCTTGAACATGCCGGCCTGGAGAAGGGCCGCGAGTATCAGACCCAGGTCAGCCTCAAGGGCCCGGACGGTGAGCGTTTCCAGCCGGACGTGTTGATTTATCTGCCTGGCGACAAGCAGGTGGTGGTCGACTCCAAGGTCAGCCTCACGGCCTATCAGCAATATGTGGCCGCCGAAGATGACGCCATTGGCCAACTCGCCCTCAAGCAACATGTGGTGTCGTTGCGCGCCCACGTCAAAGGCTTGGCCGGCAAGGACTACAAACGCCTGGACGGTTTGCACAGCCTGGATTTCGTGTTGTTGTTCGTGCCGATCGAAGCGGCGTTTTCCGCCGCCCTGCAAGCCGAGCCGAACCTGTTCCAGGAAGCCTTCGACCGCAATATCGTGATCGTCAGCCCGACCACATTGCTGGCGACCCTACGGGTGATCGACAGCTTGTGGAAGCAGGAACGCCAGAGCCAGAACGCCCGGGAAATCGCCGAGCGGGCCGGGTGGCTGTATGACAAGTTCGTCTTGTTCATCCAGGACCTGGACGAGATTGGCAGTCGCTTGCAGCAGCTGGACAAAGCCTACAGCGCGGCGCGCAACAAGCTGACGGAAGGGCGCGGCAACCTGATCAGCCGCAGCGAACAGCTCAAGCTGCTCGGCGCCCGGGCCAGCAAGAGCTTGCCCAGCGAATTGCTCGAACGGGCGATGACCGATGCGGATGGGCTGCCTGAGTTGCCGGAAGAAGCCAGCGAGAAAACCCAGGGCTGAAGCAGATCCCAAGGCTGAAGCAGAAACTTGTGGCGAGGTCATCTTGTGGGAGCAAAGCTTACCCACAATGGAATCTTGTGGGAGCAAAGCTTGCTCGCGATGGCATCCTTGAGACCGCCATCGCGGGCAAGCCTTGCTCCCACAAGATTTTCCATCGCCACAGGGAACCGCGTGTTCCTCTGCCCATTACAACGGCAAATGCCGACTCAACAACGCCCGCAACGCCGCCGGCTTCACCGGCTTGGCAACCTGATCAGCCGCAGCGAACAACTCAAGCTACTCGGCGCCCGGGCCAGCAAGAGCTTGCCCACAATGGAATCTTGTGGGAGCAAAGCTTGCTCGCGATGGCATCCTTGAGACCGCCATCGCGGGCAAGCCTTGCTCCCACAGATTTTCCATCGCCACAGGGAACCGCGTGTCCCTCTGCCCATTACAACGGCAAATGCCGACTCAACAACGCCCTCAACGCCGCCGGCTTCACCGGCTTGGCCAGGTAATCCAGCCCTGCGGCATGCACCTGGGCTATCATCTCAGGTCGGCCGTCCGCGCTGATCACCACCCCCGGCACCGGTTCCCCCATGCGCGTGCGCAACCAGGCCATCAGTTCGGTGCCGGTCTCGCCGTCGTCCAGATGAAAATCCACCAGCGCCAGTTGCGGTCGGCCGCCCTGGGCCAGCCAGCGCTCGCATTCTTCCCGGTTGCGTGCTGTCCACACCTGGCAACCCCAGCGCGTCAGCAGGCTGTTCATGCCGATCAGGATGCTGTCTTCGTTATCGACGCACAGCACCAGCGCGCCGCTTGGCAAATGACCGTTGGGTTCGACCACGGGGCTCGGTACGACGGCTTGTGTATGGGCCAAGGGGACGCTGACGCTGAATACGCTGCCGCGCCCCGGCCAGGAACGCACGCGCAAGGTATGGCCCAGCACACGGCACAGCCCGTCGGCGATGGCCAGGCCCAGGCCCAGGCCTTTTTCGGCGCGGGTCTGGTGGCTGTCCAGACGCTTGAACTCTTCGAAAATGACCTGCAGCTTATCCTCGGCGATGCCCGGCCCACGATCCCAGACTTCCAGGCACAACTCGCCGTTGCGCCGACGTACCCCCAACAGCACCGGGCCCTTGGCGTAGCGGAAAGCGTTGGTCAGGAAGTTCTGCAAAACTCGCCGCAACAACTTGATGTCGCTGTCCACCCGCAGCCGTGAGCCGCGCATTCGGAATTTCAGGCCTTGTTCCTGGGCCAGCGCCGTGAACTCGGCGCCCAAGGTGTCGAACAACTCGTTGAGGACGAATGGCTTGCGGTCGGGGTTGATCTTGCCGTTTTCCAGACGGGAGATGTCCAGCAGGTCGGTGATCAGGTCTTCAGCGGAACGCAGCGAACTGTCCAGATGCTGCACCAGTTGCCGGGCCTCGCTCGGCAAACCCTCGTGCTGGTGGGACAGCGCGGCAGAGAACAGCCGCGCGGCGTTGAGCGGTTGCATCAGGTCGTGGCTGACTGCCGCCAGGAACCGGGTCTTGGATTGATAGGCCGCTTCGGCGGTGCTCTTGGCTTCGGTCAGGGCCAGGTTCAGCTGTGACAATTCCCGAGTGCGTTCGGCCACCCGTTGCTCCAGCCCCTCGTTGGCTTCGGTCAGCGCTTGTGCGGCCTCGCGGAACGCGGTGATGTCGGTGAAACTCATGACGAAACCGCCACCGGGCATCGGGTTGCCGATCAGCTCGATCACCCGGCCGTTGGGGAACAGTCGCTCAGAGGTATGGGCGCGGCCCTGGCGCATCCAGTGCAGGCGTCGGGCGACGTGAACTTCGGCTTCGCCCGGCCCGCAGAGGCCACGTTCGGCGTTGTAGCGGATGATATCGGCAATGGGCCGGCCGACACTGATCAAGCCGTCCGGATACTTGAACAGCTCCAGGTAGCGCCGGTTCCAGGCCACCAGCCTGAGGGACTGGTCGACCACGCTGATGCCCTGGCTGATGTTCTCGATGGCGCCTTGCAACAGCGCACGGTTGAACTGCAGCACTTCCGACGCTTCGTCTGCGATCCGGACGACGTCTTCGAGCTGCATCTCCCGACCTTCAATGGCGGCTTTTACCACAGCCCTGGTCGAAGAGGCCCCGAGTACACCGGCCAGCAGGCGTTCGGTGTGGGCGATCCATTCGCTGTCGGCGTTCTGGGTCGGGTTGAAGCCTTTGCCCTGGCGGTAGGCAAAACGGATGAAGCTCTGCCGCGCCCGCTCCTCGCCGACGAAACGGGCGGCCAGTTGCAACAGGTCTTCGATGTGCACCGCCAGCATTGAGCGCGGGTTGGGGCGGGCGCTGATTTCCTGGCCGATGAAGCGTCCGGCCTGCCAGTGTTCCGAAACGCGTGTGCGCGACAGCACGGAGATCCAGGCAAACAGCGTGAAGTTGCCGGCCAGGGACAGCACCACCCCCTGGGTCAGCGGGGTAATCGGCAGGTTAAAGGGATTGCCATGCAACCAGGCCAGGCCCGGAAAGCTACTGAGCGACCAGCCCAGGCTGTGGGCGGCAATCGGCAACACCAGGGTGTAGAACCACAGGAAGATCCCCGTGGCGAGGCCGGCGAACACACCGCGGCGGTTGGCCTGTTTCCAGTACAGCGCGCCGAGCATGGCCGGGGCCAGTTGGGTCACGGCGGCGAAGGCGATCTGGCCGATGGTCGCCAGGCTCGCCGTCGAACCCAACAGCCGGTAGCTGACATAGGCCAGCAACAGGATCACGACGATGCTCACCCGCCGCACCGAGAGCATCCACTGGCGGAACACTTCGAAGGGCCGTTCGGCGTTGTTGCGGCGCAACAGCCACGGCAACAGCATGTCGTTGGAAACCATGGTGGACAGCGCCACACTCGCGACGATCACCATGCCGGTGGCCGCCGAGGCGCCGCCAATGAACGCCAGCACGGCCAGGGCCGGATGGGCCTGGGCCAGCGGCAGGCTGATAACGAACGAGTCCGGCAGTACCGAACTGGGCAGCATCATTTGCCCGGCGAGGGCGATGGGCACCACGAACAGCGCGGCCAGGGCCAGGTAGGCGGGGAATACCCACTTGGCCAGGCGCAGGTCCTGGGGTTCGATGTTTTCCACCACGGTCACGTGGAACTGCCGCGGCAAGCAGATGATCGCCATCATCGCCACCCCGGTTTGCACCACCATGGATGGCCAGTTGATGGTTTCTTTCCAGTACTGCTCCAGGCGTGGGGCGAGCATGGCCTGGTTGAACAGGTCGTCGAAGCCGTCGTACAGGCCGTATGTCACGAACGCACCGACCGCCAGGAAGGCGAACAGCTTGACCAGGGATTCGAAGGCAATCGCCAGCACCATGCCACGGTGGTGTTCGGTGGCGTCGAGGTTGCGGGTACCGAATACGATGGTGAACAAGGCCAGGATCAGCGAGACGATCAGCGCGGTGTCCTGGGCGCGGGTGCCCATGGCATCGGCGCCGGCACCGATCAACAGGTTCACCCCGAGCACGATGCCCTTGAGTTGCAAGGCGATATACGGCAACACGCCGACCAGGCAGATCAGCGCGACCACCACTGCCAGGGATTGGGACTTGCCGTAGCGGGCGGCGATGAAGTCGGCGATGGAGGTGATGTTCTCCTGCTTGCTGATCATCACCATTTTCTGCAGGACCCACGGCGCCAGCACCAGCAGCAGGATGGGCCCGAGGTAGATCGGCAGGAATGACCAGAGCTGTTCGGCCGCCTGGCCGACGGCACCAAAGAACGTCCAACTGGTGCAATACACCGCCAGCGACAGGCTGTAGACCCAGGCCCGCACCCGCGGCGGCAGCGGTGTGCTGCGCCGGTCGCCGTAGAAGGCGATGGCGAACATGATGGCCATATAGGCCAGGGCGACAACGGCGATCAGCCCGCTGGACAACGACATGGAAACTCCCGGACGAAGACACCGGGACTTGAACCCGGCACGACAGTCTCGCATGCCCGCACGGGTTCGTCAGTGTCGACCAAGGTCGAGGCGTGGTGGGGTGTCGCGGGTGGGGTAGTTGCTCAGTTATGCAGTGTATGTGCAGGCCTCATCGCGAGCAGGCTCGCTCCCACCTTCGATCTGAAGTGAACTCAAGTTTTGCATTCACTGGAGATCAAGTGTGGGAGCGAGCCTGCTCGCGAAGGCGGCCTTACTGAGCCAACGCGATATCCACCAGCCGATACAACTCCTCACCCGCTAACGGCGCGGTAGCAAAGAGGATACGGAACACCGTCGGCGCCACCACTACATTGATCAGCCGTTCGACGCCTGGATTGGGCTCATCGGGGTAGCGATCCAGGATGATCTGCAACTGACGGCTGAGGATCCCCACGCAATACCCCGGCGTGGCGCAGGCCTGGATGTCGCGCATCATGTTGCGACCGGGCTCGGAGCTCATTTCGTCCAGGTATTGCTCAGCCCAGGCGCGCAGGTCGCCGCGCAAACTGCCGGTGTCGGCTGGTTCGCCGTCAGGGCGCATGCGCGCGATGGCGACGTCGGCCAGTAGCGCCGGCAGATCGCCCCAGCGCCGGTAGATGGTGGACGGCGTCACCCCGGCGCGCGCAGCGATTTGCGGCACGGTCAGGGTCGCGCGGTCCTGCTCTTGCAGCAGGTCGCGGACCGCCGAATGAATCGACTCTTGGACCCGGGCGCTTCGACCGCCGGGGCGTAAACCTTCTTTGATAGCCATGCGTCAGACCTTAACACAAAGAATTTGCTTTAAGCGCACGCCGGTAGCACACTTCGCAAAAGCAAAAAATTAGCTTTTGCGAGTACTCCTGTGGAGTGTGCCCATGTCCCGTCCAGCTTCGACCCGCGCCAGCCTGATATTCCTGGCGCTCACCTTGCTCGGTTTTCTCGCTGCGTCCAGCGCGCCGACGCCGTTGTATCACCTCTATCAGGAACAACTACAGTTTTCCCCGGCCGTCCTGACGCTGATTTTCGGTGTGTACGCCTTCAGTCTGCTGGCGGCCTTGCTGACAGTGGGTTCGCTGTCGGATTACCTGGGCCGCAAACCGGTGATCTTCGCGGCATTGTTGCTCAACATGCTGGCGATGCTGCTGTTCATCAGTGCCGACAGCGTTGCCTGGTTGATCAGTGCTCGGTTGATCCAGGGATTTGCCACCGGCATGGCCACCAGCGTACTGGGGGCAGCCTTGCTGGATTTCGACCGTCGCCAAGGCCCGCTGATCACCAGTGTCGCGCCGCTGTTGGGCATGGCATGCGGGGCACTGGGCTGTGGCCTGCTGGCTGAATTCGCGCCATTGCCCTTGCAACTGACGTACTGGCTGCTGTTGGGCTTGTTCCTGGCCCAGGCCGTTTACCTCTGGCGCCTGGCGGAAAGCGTCAGCCCGCAACCGGGTGCCTGGCGGTCCCTGCGGCCAACCCTGCACGTGCCGCCCCAGGCGCGGCAAGCCTTGTGGCGAGTCCTGCCACTGGACCTGGCGGCCTGGGCCGTGGGCGGTTTCTACCTGTCACTGGCACCGTCCCTGGTGCGGACGGCAACCGGATCGACCTCCAATCTGATCGGTGGCGCGCTGGTGGCGGCGCTGACCCTCAGCGGCGCGTTATCCATCTACCTCTTGCGCAACCAAGGCGCAGACAAAATGTTGCGCCTGTCCGCGAGCTTGCTGGTGATTGGCCTGGCATGGGTGCTGGTGGCGGTGCATGGCGCTAGCTTGCCATTGTTCTTCATTGGCACGCTGGTCACCGGTGGCGGCTTTGGCGCAGGATTCCTGGGCGCGCTGCGCAGCATCATGCCGCTGGCCTTGCCCCACGAACGGGCCGGCTTGATGTCGGCGTTCTATGTGCTCAGTTACCTGGCCTTCAGCCTGCCGTCGCTGCTGGCGGGGAACCTGACGCGGGTGTTCGGGTTGATCCCGACCACCGATGGCTATGGCGCGGTGTTGATTGTGCTGTGTGTCTTCGCGTTGTTGGGGTTGCGTCAATCCATGAGACCGGTCAGCGATGGCGCGCGGTCTTGAAACCAAGCATGCAGGTGCTGCTGGCGGTGGGTTAGTCTTGGTGCCTCAGCCTTTTTCCGGACGATCCCTTGAAAATCATTCGCAGCAAATCCTTCACCGGGGACCGCGCCTGGGCGGCGCTGGATATCGCCAACATGAACGGCATCACCACGCGCCTGCACTGGACCGACCAGCCGTACAAATGGCACGTCAATGACGGCGAGGAAGTCTTCGTGGTGCTCGATGGGCAAGTGCGGATGTGTTATCGGGAAGAGGGTGTCGAAAAGGAGACCTTGCTGGAGGCCGGGGACATTTTCTACGCATCGGTGGGCACCGAGCATGTGGCCAGGCCCTTGGGCGAAGCGCGAATCCTGGTGATCGAGACCGAAGGCAGCGTCTGATAGCTATCTGTGAAATCGATAACATATAGAGAAATTACCCGTTATATAGATATTCGATCCGGCTCTAGCATGGCTCCACCTCATCCGAGGACAGGAGTTCGTCATGACATGCTGCGCTGCAAAAAACCGCTTGCGTCCATTGAGCCATTTGCCCAGGCCGCTGGAGGCCATTCGCCAATTCACGCCTAACTGGTTTGCCGTGGTCATGGGTACCGGTGTGCTGGCGCTGGCCTTGGCGCAATGGCCTGGGGATGTGCCGGGCCTGCGCCTCTTGGGTGAAGGCTTGTGGTTGTTCAACACGCTGTTGTTCGTGGTGTTCGCCCTCATGTACACGGCCCGTTGGGTGCTGTTCTTCGACGAAGCGCGACGGATTTTCGGCCATTCAACGGTCTCGATGTTTTTCGGCACCATTCCGATGGGGCTGGCGACCATCATCAACGGCTTTCTGGTTTTTGGGCTGCCGCGCTGGGGGGAGGGCGTGGTGGCGGTGGCTGAGGCGTTATGGTGGATCGACGTGGCCATGTCGCTGGCCTGTGGTGTGCTGATCCCATTCTTGATGTTCACCCGCCAGGAACATCGCATCGACCAAATGACCGCCGTGTGGCTCTTGCCGGTGGTGGCCGCCGAAGTCGCGGCGGCCAGCGGCGGGCTGTTGGCGCCGCATCTGGCCGACGCCCATGGGCAATGGGTCATGCTGGTGACCAGCTACGTACTCTGGGCCTTTTCCTTGCCGGTGGCGTTCAGCATCCTGACGATTTTGCTGTTGCGCATGGCCCTGCACAAACTGCCTCACGAAAACATGGCCGCCTCGAGCTGGCTGGCCCTCGGCCCGATCGGCACCGGCGCCCTGGGCATGTTGCTGCTGGGCAACGATGCCCCGCTGATTTTTGCCGCCAATGGCCTGCCCGGCGTAGGCGAAATCGCCGCCGGGTTGGGGCTGGTGGCCGGCATCACGCTGTGGGGGGTGGGTTTGTGGTGGATGTTGATGGCGCTGTTGATTACCGCGCGCTACCTGCGTGCAGGCATTCCCTTCAACCTCGGTTGGTGGGGCTTTACCTTTCCCCTGGGTGTGTACGCGCTGACCACGCTGAAGCTTGCGGACCTGCTGGGCCTGGATTTTTTCAGCGTGTTCGGGGCTGTGCTGGTGGCGATGCTGGTGGTGATGTGGCTGATCGTCGGGCGGCGTACGGTGCAGGGCGCCTGGCACGGTGAGTTGTTTGTGTCGCCCTGTATTGCAGGGCTGGCGAAATAATCGCTAAAGACAGGTAATGTGTGGCCTGGATCGAAAAAACGTTCATTCCAATAAGCGTCCACGCCACTCAGGAACATGGAAGATGAGTCACCCTTCGCAGTTCACCTTGCTTCGCACGCGGCGTTTCCTGCCGTTCTTCATCACGCAGTCCTTGGGCGCGTTCAACGACAACATTTTCAAGCAGTCGCTGATCCTCGCCATCCTCTACAAATTGACCATCGAGGGCGACCGCTCGATCTGGGTCAACCTCTGCGCACTGCTGTTTATCCTGCCGTTCTTTCTGTTCTCGGCGTTGGCAGGGCAGTTCGGGGAAAAATTCGCCAAGGACGCGTTGATTCGTCTGATCAAGCTCGGCGAAATCGCCATCATGGCAGTCGGCGCAGTAGGGTTTCTGTTCGATCACTTATCGCTGATGCTGGTGGCGCTGTTCGCCATGGGCACGCATTCGGCGCTGTTCGGCCCGGTGAAGTATTCGATCCTGCCCCAGGCCTTGCGTGAGGAGGAGTTGGTCGGCGGCAACGGCCTGGTGGAGATGGGCACCTTCCTGGCGATTCTGGCCGGCACCATCGGCGCCGGGATCATGATGTCCTCGGCGCAATACGCACCCGTGGTGTCCACCGCGATCATCGGCGTTGCCGTGCTCGGTTACCTGGCCAGCCGCAGCATTCCGCGCGCGGCGGCGGCCTCGCCGCAAATGCGCTTGAACTGGAACATCTTCAGCCAATCCTGGGCCACCCTGAAACTGGGGTTGGGGCAAACCCCGGCAGTGTCCCGGTCGATTGTCGGCAACTCCTGGTTCTGGTTCGTCGGTGCGATCTACCTGACGCAGATCCCCGCCTATGCCAAGGAGTGGATGCACGGTGACGAAACCGTGGTGACCTTGATCCTAACGGTGTTCTCGGTGGGGATCGCCTTGGGTTCGATGCTCTGTGAAAGGCTTTCCGGGCGCAAAGTCGAGATCGGCCTGGTGCCGTTCGGCTCGTTCGGGCTCACCGTATTCGGTCTGTTGCTGTGGTGGCATTCCGGTGGAATCCCCGACAGCGTCGAGGGTCACGGTTGGCTTGAAGTGCTCGGTTTCGGTCACGCCTGGCTGGTGTTGATCGACATCCTGGGCCTGGGCATCTTTGGTGGTTTCTACATCGTGCCGCTGTACGCCTTGATCCAGTCGCGCACGGTGGAGAACGAGCGGGCGCGGGTGATTGCCGCCAACAACATTCTCAACGCGTTGTTCATGGTGGTCTCGGCCATCGTCTCCATCGTGTTGCTGAGCCTGGCAAAACTGTCGATTCCACAACTGTTCCTGGTGGTGTCGTTGCTGAACATCGGTGTCAATGCCTACATCTTCAAGATCGTCCCCGAGTTCAGCATGCGTTTCATGATCTGGCTGCTGAGTCATTCCATGTACCGCGTGGAGCATCGCAACCTGGAGGCGATACCCGATGAAGGCGCTGCGCTGTTGGTCTGTAACCACGTTTCCTTCGTCGATGCCTTGCTGATTGGCGGCGCGGTGCGTCGGCCGATTCGCTTCGTGATGTACTACAAGATCTACAACTTGCCGGTGCTGAATTTCATCTTCCGCACCGCCGGGACGATCCCGATTGCCGGGCGCCAGGAAGACATTCACATCTACGAAAAAGCCTTCAAGCGAATCGCCCAATACCTGAAGGACGGTGAGTTGGTGTGCATCTTCCCTGAAGGAAAACTGACTGGCGATGGTGAGATCAATGAGTTCAAGAGCGGACTGACCCGCATCCTCCAGGAAACCCCGGTGCCGGTGATTCCCCTGGCGTTGCAGGGGTTGTGGGGCAGCTTCTTCAGTCGCGACCCGGCCAAAGGGCTGTTTCGTCGGTTCTGGTCGCGGGTGACGCTGGTGGCGGGTTCGGCTGTGGCGGTGGAAGTGGCTGAGCCGGCGAAGTTGCAGGCGTTGGTGGGGGAGTTGCGTGGGACTGTCCGCTAGAACGAAAAACTGTGGGAGCAAAAAGCTTATGGGAGCAAGCCCTATGGGGTTAAAACCTGTGGGGAGCAAGTTCTGTGGGATTAAACTTGTGGGAGCAAGGTCTGTGGGAGCAAGGCTTGCCCGCGATAGCGATCGCAAGGACGCCATCGCGAGCAAGCTTTGCTCCCACAAGTTTGCTCCCACAGACCTTGCTCCCACAGGTTTAATCCCACAGACCTTGCTCCCATAGGTTTGGCTCTTGCAGGAAAATTCAGGTGCTGACCTTGAGCCCGATCAATCCTGCAACGATCAACGCCACGCTGGCCAGGCGCACCAGCGCCATCGACTCACCAAACAAAATGATTCCGGCGATCACCGTGCCCACGGCACCGACCCCGGTCCAGATCGCGTAGGCGGTACCCAGCGGCAGTTCCTTCATCGCCAGGCCGAGCAGGCCGAGGCTGATCGCCATGGCGGCGATGGTCAGTGCAGTGGGGAGAGGGCGGCTGAAGCCGTCGGTGTATTTCAGGCCGACAGCCCAGCCGACTTCGAACAGGCCGGCAAAAAACAGAATGATCCAGGACATCACGCACCTCATCGATGTGTGGGGTCGTCCCCGGATAATGAACGCTATGGCGTTGCGAGGTCGTCCCCGCATTGGGCGCAAGAGTGCCCAATGCTGACGATTCGGTCAAGATTGTCCTTCAATCTGCCGCTTGACGGGCCAGTAGCTCACGGTCCTGTTTTTCGCTCATGCGCCGGAAGTAAGTCGAGAGCAGGGCGCCGGAAATGTTGTGCCAGACGCTGAACAGCGCGCTGGGCACCGCCGCCAGTGGCGAAAAGTGCGCGCTCGCCAATGCCGCGCCCAGGCCGGAGTTCTGCATGCCCACCTCCAATGACAGAGTTTTGCGCTGGGCCAACGGCAAGCCGAACAAACGCCCGGTGAAGTACCCCAGCAGATAACCGAAGCTGTTGTGCAGCATCACAATGGCCATGATCAGCAGGCCGGATTCGGCGATTTTCGCCTGACTGGCCGCTACCACCGCCGCCACAATGATCACGATGCTCACCACCGATATCAGCGGCAGCACGTCTATGGCATGGCGAACCCTGGGTCCCAACAGGCGTTGGGCAACGATGCCCAATGCGATCGGCACCAGTACGATTTGCAGGATCGACCAGAACAGCGCCGAGAACGACACCGGCAACCAGGCCGAGGCCAGCAGCCAGATCAGTGCAGGGGTCAGCAGAGGGGCAAGCAGGGTCGTGAGGGCGGAAATCGCCACGGCCAGGGCCAGGTCACCGCGAGCCAGCCAGGTCATGACATTGGACGATGTGCCGCTCGGGCAGCAACCCACCAGGATCACGCCGACGGCGATCTCCGGCGGCAGACTGAACACTTGGCAAAGCAGCCACGCCGTACCGGGCATGATCACGAATTGGGCAACCACGCCCAAGGCTACGCGTCCCGGATGACGGGCCACTTCGGCGAAGTCTTCCAGCTTGAGTGCCAGGCCCATGCCGAACATCACCAGGCCCAGCAGCGGCACGATGGCGATTTTCAGGCCGACGAACCACTGCGGTTGCAGGAATGCCAGTACCGCGAAAAACAGTACCCAGTAAGCGAAGGTATTGCCGACAAAACGGCTCAATGCAGCCAATGCGCGCATGACCTGATCCTTATTATTAAGAACACCACAAAACCCAATGTGGGAGCGGGCTTGCTCGCGAAAGCGGAGTGTCAGTCAACATCATCGTTGAATGTCAGTCAGTCTTCGCGAGCAAGCCCGCTCCCACACTAGAGATCAACAGTCTTTAGATCCCCTGCGGAATCTCTTCCCCACCCAAGGCTTCAACCAGCGCCGGCAGGAACTCGCCGAACGTCAACATCATCAGCGTGAAGCTGGCGTCCAGTTGGCCGAGGGCTTCGTCGCCACCGTCCTGCTCTGCCTGGTCCTGCAGCAGGTCTTCGAACTTCAGGCGCTTGACCACCATCTTGTCGTCGAGCACGAAGGACAGCTTGTCCTGCCAGGCCAGTGACAATTGCGTCACCACCTTGCCGGTATTCAGGTGCAGCTGGATTTCGTCGCTGGTCAGGTCCTGGCGCTTGCAGCGCACGATGCCGCCGTCTTCGTGGGTGTCGCGCAGTTCGCATTCATCCAGCACGAAGAAATCGTCTGCGGCTTTCTGGGTCTTGACCCAGTCGGTCATGGTGGCGGTCGGGGCCATCTTGACCGTCAGCGGGCGTACCGGCAGCGAGCCGATGACTTCGCGCAGGGTGGACAGCAGGTCTTCGGCGCGTTTCGGGCTGGCCGAGTTCACCAGGATCAGGCCCTGTTTCGGCGCGATGGCGGCGAAAGTGGACGAACGACGGATGAACGCACGCGGCAGGAACGCCTGGATGATTTCATCCTTGAGCTGGTCCCGTTCCTTTTTATAGACCTTGCGCATTTGCTCGGCTTCGATCTCTTCGACCTTTTCCTTCAGGGCATCGCGTACGACGCTGCCCGGCAAGATGCGTTCTTCCTTGCGCGCGGCGATCAGCAGGAAATCCTGGCTGACGTGCACCAGCGGTGCGTCTTCGCCTTTGCCAAACGGCGCGACGAAACCGTAAGTGGTCAACTCCTGGCTTGCACATGGACGCGCCAGTTTGCTGGCCAGTGCAGTTTCCAACGCCTCGGCATCAAAAGGCAGATCTTGGGTCAGGCGATAGATAAGCAGGTTTTTGAACCACATGGGGTGAGTCTCTCCTTTATACAAAGGGGGGCATTATTCTCTTCGCGGCGCCATAGGCCAACCCTTCGCTAAGCCTTTGGAAGGCCTGAAAAAATTAATTTAAAAAGTGCTTGCCAGCTTAAAGAGTGCTCCGTAGAATGCGCGCCACACCGAAAGCGAAGGGTGATTAGCTCAGCTGGGAGAGCGTCTGCCTTACAAGCAGAATGTCGGCGGTTCGATCCCGTCATCACCCACCATTCGTTCAACGTGTTACGCGCAGCGGTAGTTCAGTCGGTTAGAATACCGGCCTGTCACGCCGGGGGTCGCGGGTTCGAGTCCCGTCCGCTGCGCCATATTCGGTAACCTGGAACACTGAACGCCAGGTCACCACGGAAAGCCCGCTAACGCGGGCTTTTTGCTGTTTGCAGTTCCTGCGGTGTGCGTTGCTCATGTTTTTTTGCTGAATTTGCTAATTAAATCAGCACGTTACAAAAAACTGTGAGAGAATGCGCCCCGCATCGAAAGTGAAGGGTGATTAGCTCAGCTGGGAGAGCGTCTGCCTTACAAGCAGAATGTCGGCGGTTCGATCCCGTCATCACCCACCAAACTTTCAGTGTTACGCGCAGCGGTAGTTCAGTCGGTTAGAATACCGGCCTGTCACGCCGGGGGTCGCGGGTTCGAGTCCCGTCCGCTGCGCCATATTCGGTTATCTGGAATGCTGAACGCCAGGTGACTACTAGAAACGACGCTTTTCCTTTGCGAGGGAAGAGCGTCGTTTTTTTTTGTTCTCTTTTTTGTGGGTATATCCGTTGCTGCGGTTACGGCCACTAATGGTTCCGCTCTTACAGCGGGTCACTTTTGGCGCTCCTCCAAAAGTGACCCGCCGTCAGGGCGGAACCCTAAGTAGCCGTTACCGAAGAAACGGATATACACCCAAAACCCATCGTCTACTGCTCAGCATTCCGCCGATGACGATAATCGCTGACCGCCTCATACACCGCCTTACGCAAGCGATTGATCCCACCAATAGGCCGGTGCGCCTCAATCCCAAACCAAGGATTGAACGACTGATTATCACAAGCCAGATTCAGCTTGGGCGTATCAAAATCCTGAGCCGGCACCTTAATGCGTGCCACAGTCTCGAACGGTGCATCACTTTCCTGCCATTCAATACTGGTGTCTTCGATCGGCATGTACTTGCTCGGATCCTGACGCTGGATCTGCAAGACAAAACACGCCGGCACCCGGTCGGTGGACAACTGCTGGTTCAATGCGCTACGCAAGAAATTCGGCAGGTCCTGGTTCTGCGGAGGCAAGGTGTAGCTTGGGCAACTGTCCGGGTCCGGTGCGACGCGAAACTTGGCGTTGGCCTCACCGAACTTGTAAGGCGATACCGAGAAGTAAGTGGTCTGGGTCGGGCTGGCCGGAGCCGGCGAGAGGGTCGCCAGGGCGATGAATAAATGCCGAATCTGCCAGCTGCGCGGGTCCAGGCTTGGAAAGAAAGCCATCGCCTTCTTCCCGTCAGCCTGAGCGGCCACATTCTGACGGTACTCGGCGACATCACTGACGAAGAAGTTCGGATGATTGAACATCACGAAATCCTGCTCACCCTGTGATTGCCGGTCAGCGAGCAGTTGCTTGCCCGGTACGTTCATCAGCTTGATCGCCATCCCTCGTGCATCGCGCAGGCTATCGAATTGCGGATAGGCGTTGCCGTTGGACAGGCGAATCGTCGCCTGCCAGACCTTCCCCGGTTCGGCAAATACCCCTTGGCGCAACGCTGCCGGCAGGTCGCTCGGCACCTGGACTTCGGCCATGACGCACCCGTGCGCTTTGGCATGGGCATCGCGCAGGTAGCGCGTGCTTTCGCGGTGCTGCTCGACGATGCGAATAGCGGTCTGGATGATGTCCTGGGTCATGGCCGCTTCGCCGGGCGCAACCTGTTCCTTGTCCGGGACCGGTCCCTTGTGTTGCCAGGCAAACCAGGCCGTGGACAGTGCCCAGCCGAGCAGCCCGATGCCCAGCAGCCACAGGAGCGTCTTGCCCAAAAAGGCACCGAGGCGCAGCCAGAGCGTGATCAACATTGAAACTTCCTTTTACCGGTGGGGTTCATCATTACAGTTGCGACTCCAGTGGCCCGCCCAGCACCTTTAAATACTCCAGCAACGCCCAGCGTTCCTGCGGTTGCAGCAGACGCCCAATGACGCCGTTGCCGCGCTCGCCCGCGCGGAATTCATGGCCACTGTTGTGGTTGCCAGTGATCCGGGTATCGAAGAGAAATGCGTTGGTGAAGGCTTCGGTGCGATAGCCCAGGTGACGCGGGTCGTATTCGTAATTGCCTTTATAGAACGTGGTCGCGCGCTCGTCCTGGGGGGACAGCAGTTGATAGATCGTCGGCACCGAGCCGTTGTGCAGGAACGGTGGCGTGGCCCAGACGCCCGCCAGCGGCCGGGCCTTGTAGGCGCGCAATTCACGTACGCCGATGGGCAAGCCGAAACCGTCCAGGGCCGGGCGCTCGGCGGGGGTGACGCCGGCGTCGCGGTAAGCGCGGTTTTCGACGAATGCCGTGACATAGGCCAGGCCTTTGGCGACCGAGAGTTGGCTCAAGTCCAGCGGCTCCGTCGGGGTCGGGTGCAGTTGCACGTCCAGCTTCGCCAGCTCGGCCGGATCCCATTGCAGGCTGGTCAGGTCGTAGCGGTGGTCGGCGATGTTATTGGCGGTGCCCGGGTCGGTGCCGATCACTTGTACGGGGAGCATGTGCAGTTGTTGGACCGGCCTGTCAGGCCCCTGAACCACTTTGGGCACATGGCAGCCGGCGCAGTTTTCGGTAAACAGGGCCCGGCCCTTGGCCGCCAGCGGTTTGTCGATCGAGCCCAGCAGCGCTTCCGGCCACACGGGCGGCTTGAGCAGTTGTAGGGTCTCTTCGATCTTGTTCAAGTCGCGCACACGCACGCTGGAGGGGTAGCGCGCATCGCCTTGCAGCGGTTTGCCTTGGGCGTCGAAGAAATTCAGCGTGGCCCCGACCCCCAGCGCCTCACCGACGTTGCGGGCCATCGGTTGCTGGGCCGATCCGTTCCACTGGACCCAGTCGAATGTCCACATTTCCCACAACTGCGGGTAATCCACCGGTGCGTTGGCCACCCGGTAGTTTTGCGGCGAAATGGCGTCGCCGAAGCTGGCATTGGCGATGCGACCGAAGGCGTCGGTGCGGCCAGGGCCTTCTTCGGTGGGGTAGAGGCCGCGATGGGTGTCATTCCAGGCCACCCGCAGGAACGTGTCCAGGGAAACCTTGAACGCCTTGCGCAATTCCTCATGGCGGGCGTCGTAGTCCTTGCCCAGTACTTGGCGGGCGAAGCGCTCGAATTTCCAAGGGTTGTAGTAGGTAGACGCCAGACTGGCGACCAATGCCTGCCCGAAACTGCCACCGCGCAATGTAGGAACACTGGAAGGCAGCACGTGTTGAGCCGAGCCACCATCGATTCGTATCGCCTGGCCCTTGAAGCGCAATTCGCCGGTATGACACGCCGCGCAGGTGATATCGAGGTATTGGTCGGTGCTGCCCGGATTCTGGTGCCGGGCAAACCCTACCGGCAAGTTGCCGGGATTGGCCGACGAGGCTTTCTGCGCCGGATCGATCAGGAAGCCGAAGCGCGCCAGGTACTCTGGCGATGCGAAGCGTTGTTGCGAAAACGGCAGTTCGAGGGCGGTGAACCAGTCGTAGCGCAAGCCTTTGACCTGGGTGCCCTGGGGCGTGAAGTAATACGTCTGGCGCTCGGCGGCGCTCCATTGATCCAGGTAGTGCACCTGTTCGATGGGCGTATAGAACGGCAAGCGAGGATTGGCGACGTAATAAAGCACCACGGCCACGACGACGATCAGCAGCGCGAGGAGCAGCAAGAGAATGCGAGAGAGGAGGCGCACGGTAACGTCCTTGTTTTTTTTTGATAAACCCTTATGCCTCAGTGCTGCGCGTCGGGCAAGTGGCCATTACCCTGGCCTGTGGAGGAGCGGCAATTTGCCCCTGTACGTAACAGATGACAGATGCTTCATTCGTCCAGGCTTAAAAAGCGTTTGCAGACCTGAACTTATCATTACTTTGTGGCTCACATGCCGGTAGCCATTGGTCGTGGCCGCCTGATAAGCTCGCGGCTTTATTCGATTGCCCTTTAGGCGCATGAACAAGGAAATAGCATGAAACAGCATCGGTTGGCGGCGGCGGTGGCCCTGGTTGGCCTGGTACTCGCGGGTTGCGACTCGCAGACCAGCGTAGAGCTGAAGACCCCGGCGCAGAAAGCTTCCTACGGTATTGGCCTGAACATGGGCAAGAGCCTGGCTCAGGAAGGCATGGATGACCTGGACTCCAAAGCGGTCGCCCAGGGCATCGAAGATGCCGTCGGCAAGAAAGAACAGAAGCTGAAAGACGAAGAACTGGTCGAAGCCTTCGCCGCGCTGCAAAAGCGTGCCGAAGAGCGCATGGCCAAGATGAGCGAAGAGTCGGCAGCTGCCGGCAAGAAATTCCTCGAAGAAAACGGCAAGAAAACCGGTGTCACCACCACCGCTTCCGGCCTGCAGTACGAAGTGGTCAAGAAAGCCGACGGTCCACAGCCTAAGCCGACCGACGTAGTGACTGTTCACTACACCGGCAAGCTGACCAACGGTACTGTGTTCGACAGCTCCGTTGAGCGTGGCAGCCCGATCGACCTGCCGGTCAGCGGCGTGATCCCGGGTTGGGTCGAAGGCCTGCAACTGATGCACGTCGGCGAGAAGTACAAGCTGTACATCCCGAGCGACCTGGCCTACGGCGCCCAGAGTCCGAGCCCGGCCATCCCGGCCAACTCGGTCCTGGTGTTCGACCTGGAACTGCTGGCGATCAAGGATCCGGCAAAAGAAGGCGCAGCCAAGTAATCGCGTCTGCTATAACGACAACGCCTCGCTTATGCGGGGCGTTGTCGCATCTGGGCTTCGGCAAAATGGCAAAAAAACCGAACGCACGATGCAGGGTATAGTCATAGGCAATACAGGCGCTGTGCTAGACGCAGTCAGCCGGTCAAGTCAATGAAATATTGGGTTTTTTTATGTGAGTAAAAAACGCCCGATCTAAGCCGGGCCCTTATGAAACGGGGGCTTCAGCGGTGAAATGCAGCTCTGTTCACAAGGTTATCCACAATTTGTGTGGATAACATTTCAGTGGGAGAAAAAATGAAGGCCCCGTGGAATTTTGCGCGATTTCTGCCCTTGGCAGGCCGCCTGCTGGCCCGCGGTCGATTGCCGACGTTGCTGTTCGCCGTTGCCAGCAAAGGTGCCCGGGAGGGCGGACGGCTGGGCAAGCTCAAGGAGGACCTGCGTCTGTTGCAGGCCTTGTGCCTGGCCTACTGGCGAGGCGAATACCGTGCTGTCAGCGCCAAGTCGATGCTGTCGGTGGTGGCAGGGCTGATGTATTTCCTCAGTCCCCTGGATGCGATTCCAGACATCTTGCCGATGTTTGGCATGTTCGACGACATCGCGGTGCTGGCATGGATCATGAAAACCCTCGACGTTGAACTCGAGGCATTCCGCGCCTGGCGTTATCGGCAATCGCCCGAGAAGCTTGCACAGGTCGAAAGGCTTCCCGATACCCCGGAACAACTCCAACTCCAAGGTCAGAAAAAAACCTGATTCGGTAGCACTTACCCCAGAGAATTCATCGCCCCGCGACCTTAGCCGGTATTAGGATTACACTTCCCAGAAAAAAGGCTGACTCGCTAAGTGTTGTTGTCCTACGGGGTAGACATGGATATTCAAATAATCACACGTGACGGAGAGCCCGAATACGCGGTTTTGCCGTGGGATCAGTACCAGTCGTTGTTGAAGGCAGCAGGCATCGATCAAGCTCCGCCGCGCGAAGCGACAGTCCGTCACGCGGCGGCACCGGGCCAGGTTCTCCCTGGCCTGGATCAATTACGCAGTTTACGCGAAGGGAAGGGCATCGCCATCGAGGCGCTGGCCCGCACGGTAGGTATCAGCCCGTCTTATCTGGCCTTGATCGAGAGCGGCGAGCGTCAGCCCGATGCCGCGATTCGGCGCAGTCTGGCCTGGGAGTTGACGGTGCCGGGTTGGAGGGAAGAATCGTGAGCGTACGCATCAGTCGGCAGCATTGGGATGGGTTGTTGGGTGAGTTGGACCAGGCGCGTCGCCAGCGCCATTTATTGACCTACCGCGCCTTGCTCGAGCGTTTGCAACTGCCCAGCCCGGCCATGCAGACCTTGACCGCGGCCCTTGAACACCTGGCGGCGCTGGACGCACGGGCGGAACAGCCGCTACGCAGTTCGTTGGTGATCAGCCAGGGCGCCAGTCGGTTGCCGCGCACGGGGTTCTTTGAGTGCGTTGAACGCCTGGGCCGCTTTTCCGGGCCTTCCGATGGCGTGGCCGCCGCCTCCTGGCACGCTTCGGAAGTGGTTCGGGTATTTGAATACGAGTACCCCGAATCGGCGGAGGCCTGAGTGCTCTGGCGACTCAAGGCGCGGGCCGGTTACTGGCTGGCGCGTCGGTTGTTTCATTGGCCCTGGTTCGTCCGCCAGCCGCGTGGCTGGACCTGGCTCGAGGGTCAGTTCTCGCGCATGGCGAACCTGGGCGACGTCGGTGCGCAAAGCTTCTATGGGCATATCCTCACGTTTCGCGGCCAAGGGCTGGGCGCTCGGGAAGAAGGGATTCGCCTGTTGCGGTTGGCGGCACTGGCCGGTGATGGCAAGGCCGCCTACCAGGTCGGCGTGATCAGCCTGGCCGGTACAACCAGCAAGGCGCCGGACCCGGTGGAAGCGGCACGTTGGTGGACCTTGGCGGCGAAAGCCGGGCACCCGCTGGCCGAAATCAAGCTCAAATCACTTGAAACTCGCGATATCTAGGGTTATCCACAGGCGATTCGTTGTGCAGCTCGGACGAATTTAGCGAATCGCCCTACGCGCTCTGTCTCCTTCCCCTGACTTAATTCCCCTGTCATCCCCGGCAAAGTCTCGCGCTCCCTGAGTGCTGCGAGACGTCTGCCCATGTTCGACCGTTTTTTCCTGCCGGCCCTTGAGCGAGCCCTGTCCTGATGGATCAGGTGAGCCGAATCGAGCAGGAACTCGACAGCTTCAAAGGCACCTTGTCGGTCTACCGCGAGCAGCTCGAGCGCTGGTACAGCCGAGCGGCGGACCGTGCCAGCCATGCCGCTGACCTACCGTCATTGATGGGCATGGAGCGGCTGATCCGCTTTGGCGACAGCACCACCGCTGTCAGCACCGGTGACGATGACTTCCTCTCCACGGTCGTCCAGTGCCCCAAGGGCGGGCCGATGACGATCGAAAGCAAGTTCGAGTCGGTGTACGACATCCCGCTGGGCGACATCGTGGTGGATGTGGTGGATGTGGCCAGCGGCGAGGTCACGCCGGTGACCTTGGATGCCCAAGGCCTGGGGACCTTCACGGGGGAGGCGGGCAAGTCCTATCGGGTTCACGTTCAGGGCGAGGTGTCCGCCAGGCAAATTGCGAATCTGTTTTCTTCCTACGATGGCCTGACCACCGATCTGACGGACTGGTTGCGCGGTGAGTGGCAGGGTTTCAAGCCGCGATGGGCGCAGCAGTCCTTGGCGACTTCCGCAGCAGCTGTGGGGAACGGGTTGCTCGCCGGCAGTTGGGCGGCGATTGAAAGTGTGTGGGACAGCATCAGCTTGCTCTCGGACATCCTCAAGGATCCCGGTCAGTTTGTTGATCGGTTGGGCGAAAGCGCTGATCAGTTGAAAAAACTGGCTCAGGACACGCCGCAAGTGATGGCCAAGCTGCAACTGCTGGCCAGCGACGAAGCGGCACTGTGCCTGTTGGTGCGCACCGCCAGCCTCTGGCTGGAGATGTTGCCGCCCAGTGAAGTCGCTGGCGAAACGGCCAAAGGGCTCTCGACCGTGGCGGTGCAACTGGTGATCGACTTGCTGATCGGCGTGGTCTTGACCTTTGCCGGGGCGGGGGCCGGGATTGCCTACTTGTCGATGCGGTTGGCCAGGCACGGCGCAACCCTGCTGAACGCCATGCAGCGTTTCATCCGTGCGATCTTCGCAGTGGTAAACGGCTTCATGAGCTACGTGGACCGCTACAAAACTGTGGCGGCGCGCGGCATTGCGGCGGGGATAAAGAAAGGTCGGATGCAACTGCGCTGGGATGCACAGCACAACACCACGCTGAAAAGACACGAACTCCACGACGACGCCCCCGCCCAGTCGAAAAACCCCAACGGCGACCCCGCCGATACCGCGTCCCAGACCCAGACCAGCGGCTGCCCGGTGTCGATGGTCACCGGCGAAGAACTGCTGACCCTCGACGACGGCACCCTCGATGGCCGCTTGCCGTTTGTCTTCACCCGTTTATACCGCACCAGCGCCGCCGACTTGGATGTCGGCCTCGGGCGTGGTTGGAGCCATGCCCTGGCCCATCGCTTGGAACTCGACGGCGAGCAGGTCACCTGGGTCGACCAGGAAAACCGCCGTACGACCTTTCCACTGCCCAGCGCCCAACGTCCGGCGATCCACAACAGCCTGGCCCGCGCGGCGATCTACCTGGGCACTGAGGCAGACGAACTGATCGTCGCCCAGCCCGACGAAAACGCAGCGTTCCTGCACTTTCGCGACGGCCACCTGAGCGCCCTCAGCGACCGCTACGACAACCGCCTGACCCTCCAGCGCAACATCCATGGCGACATCTGCCGTTTGGACAACGGCGCCGGGCGCGCCCTGCGCCTGCGTTACGAGCAGCGCCACCTGATCGCCGTCGATTACCAGAGCTTCCATCCCGCCATCACCCTCGACGAAGCCTGGCGGACCGAACAGACGCTGGTTTCCTACCGCTACGACGGACGTTTCCGACTGATCGAAGCGACCAATGCCGCCGGTGAAAGCGAGCGCTACGACTACGACGACCAACACGTCATCCTCCAGCGGCAACTGGCCGGCGGGGCGAGCTTTTATTGGGAATGGCAAGGCGTCGGGCCGGCGTCCCGCTGCGTACGGCATTGGGCCTCGTTTGCGCAGATGGACAGTCGCTACACCTGGGGCGAAGACGGCAGCGTCACGGTCCGGCACCTGGATGGCAGCCAGGAGGTGTATGTCCACGACGACCGGGCGCGGTTGGTGCGCAAGGTCGAGCCCGACGGCGGTGAGCACCTCAAGGCCTATGACGAACAAGGTCGCTTGATCGCCGAGCAGGACCCGCTGGGCGCGGTGACCGAATACCGCTACGACGACGTCGGACGGCTGGTGGCGCTGCTTCCCCCGGACGAGGCGTCGACGTCCTACGAATACCGCAACGGTTTCCTGCATACCCGTACGCGCGGCAAGGCCGTGTGGAGCTACCGGCGCAATGCCCGGGGCGAGGTGATCGTCCTCATCGACCCGGACGGCCGGCGCACGGAATATGCCTACGACGCCCATGGGCAACTGCTGGCGACGTATGACCCGGACGGCGGCGAACATCGCTTCACCTGGAGTCGCCTGGGCCAACTGACCGAAGAGATCCTGCCCGACGGCAGTCGCCGGTGTTTTTCCTACGACGCCCTGGGGCGTTTGCTCAGCCGCCAGGACGAACACGGCGCGCTCACGCACTACCAATGGGACGCCGTCGGCCGCCTGCTGCAGGTGACCTTGCCCAACGGTGCCACCCGGACCTGGCGCTACAACGCCTACGGCAAGGTCACCGCCGAGTGCGATGAACAAGGGCGGGTCACCCGCTACGAATACGCCGACGACCTGCATCTGGTCAGCCGCCGCCTGAACCCCGACGGCAGCGAGCTGAAGTACCGCTACGACTCGGCGCGGCTGTTGCTGACCGAAATTGAAAACGAATCCGGCGAAAAATATCAGCTGGACTACACGCCCAACGGCTTGATCCGACAGCAAGTCGGCTTCGACGGCCAACGCACCGCCTACGCCTACGACCTCAACGGCCACCTACTGGAGAAAACCGAGCACGGCGAAGACGGTTCGCAACGGCTCACCCAGTACCAGCGCGACGCGGCTGGGCGGCTGCGGGTCAAGACCTTGCCCGACGGCCAGGCCATCGAATACCGCTACGACGAGCTTGGCCGGCTGGTCCACGTCAACGACGGCAGTAACCATCCGCTGGCCTTCGAGTACGACGCCCAGGATCGGCTGGTCTGCGAGCACCAGGGCTGGGGCACCCTGCGTTATCGCTACGACGCTTGCGGGCGCCTCAACCACCTGCGCCTGCCGGACGACAGCCAACTCGACTACCGCCATGCTCCAGGTGGCGCACTGACCGCCATCGACCTCAACGGCTCGCGCCTGACCGAACACCGCTTTGTCGGCGGTCGCGAACGGCAACGCCAGCAAGGCCGGCTGCTCAGTGACTACGACTACGACGAACAGGGCCGCCTCAAGGCCCAGACTGTGTGGCAGACCCAGCAGCAACAACTGTTCTGGCGCGATTATGCCTACAGCGCCAAGGGCAACCTGCAAACCCTTTCCGACAACCGAAACCGCCGCAGCTACCAGTACGACCCGCTGGATCGCCTGACCCGCATCGACTTTTCCCACAGCGAACCGTCGGAACACTTCTGCCACGACCCGGCTGGCAACCTGATGATGCAGGATCGCCCCGGCCCGACCACCCTCAAGGGCAACCGCCTGCTGAAGGAGGGCGACCGCCACTACGACTACGACGCCTTCGGCAACCTTGTTCGCGAACGCCGCGGCAAAGCCCAGTGCCTAATTACCGAGTACCGCTACGACAGCCAGCACCGCCTGATCGGCGTCACCACGGCGGATGGGCGGGAAACGTCCTACCGCTACGACGCCTTCGGCCGACGCATCAGCAAGACCGTGGACGGCCTGACCACGGAGTTTTTCTGGCAAGGCGACCAGGTCGTCGCCGAAAACAGCCCGCGCCACCACCGCAGCTACGTCTACGAACCCGACACCTTCCGCCCGCTGGCGATGCTCGATGGCGAAGGCCCGGAAAAAGCCACGCCGTTCTACTACCACCTCGACCACCTGGGCACGCCCCAGGAACTGACCAGCTACAGCGGCCAGATCGTCTGGTCGGCGCGCTACAACGGCTACGGCCAACTCACCGAACTCCAGCACGACGGCGGCGAACAGCTTGAGCAACCGCTGCGCTTCCAGGGCCAATACTTCGACCCCGAAAGCGGCCTGCACTACAACCGGCACCGCTACTACAATCCCGAGACCGGCCGCTATTTGACGCCTGATCCGAGCAAGCTGGCGGGTGGGCTCAATGGGTATCGGTACACCCTGAACCCGACGGGGTGGGTGGATCCGTTGGGGTTGGAAGGTTGCCCTGGTGACGGATGTAAAACGCCCGCCGTCGGTAAGCAAGACCCGACGGCCAAGCTTGGGGTGGATGAGGGTGAGCCGGCGCTGCCGATGACGGCGGCGCAGCGGCGGGCGCGGATTGATGAGTTGGCGGAGGCGAATGCTAAGAGACGGGTTGTTGCTATGGAAGAAAGATACGGTATGCACACAGTTGAGAAGCACAGTTCAGAAATATCAGACGTTGCGCTCAAACAGCGGGCCATTAACGGGGCGAATCCGCATACCGGGGAAATTCCAAAAGGAGCTAAAGGAAGCTTAAGCTCTCAATTCAGTAGCTGGCGAATTCATTTGAATGCATTAAATAAAGCTATGACAAGAGAAAGGCTTGGACTAGATCCATTTACAGGTCTGGATCACAAAAAAGATAGAATTGTCAGGCAGGAATTGCCGGGGGCAGGGCGTGGCTACAAACCCAATAAAAAGGATAAGGAGAATCCTAAGTTGAACGAGAATTTAAATTGGTTTGAAGTTAAGTTTAGTAAGGATGGCGTTCCTTACACCGGATTTCCTATGGGGAAAAAATAATGCTAAAAAATCCTTTTATAGACGAAGCGTTTGTTCCGGATCTGATGTGGTTTATAGGCCAGTTTGATGTGTATGACCGTGAGGAAACACTCGGGGTAATACTAGGAGACTACAATCCTGACGACGAGCGCGATAGATTAGTGCTGATTGCTAAATACGGCTTGGATTTGGAATGTCTGTCCTACAGGCATAAATATGTATTGATGAGTTTTTTGGAAAATAAGCTCAATGACCCGGATTTTAACTTTCAAAGTTTGTTTGAGATAGATGAAGATTGCGCGGGCAGCTGGCCCCGAGGGGAATGGTATAACTTAAAGGATCCAAAGAGGTTTCTTCAGGATGTTTATATCTTGGCAAAACAAACTTGGAAAGAGGATCTCCAAAGAGCAGCTCTTGAAGATCCGTCTACTTGGTAGGCGAGGGGTAGATAATTGAGTTTCTACTGCTTAATCACCACACCACCAAACCGTTTTTCGTGGCGAGGGGGCCTGCTCCTACTGGGCCTGTAGGAGCTGCCGAGCGAAGCGAGGCTGCGATCTTTTCCCCAGGCAGTTGAATCTCAAGCGAAAGAGCAAGATCAAAAGATCGCAGGCTTCGCCAGCTCCTACAAAGCCCAGCGGGAGCAAGCTCCCTCGCCACAGGGTTAGCGCCAGGCGTTCGGGCTGTGGTGAATGGAGAATCTGCTTACACCGTCAAACCCAACGCCACCACAGACTCCCGCTCCGCCAAACCCTCCACCAAATACACACTCCCGCCCAAAATCTCCTTGGCATGATGCTTGGCCTGCGAAGCCAGCTCAGCCAACTGGCTGGCATCCAATTCCTCACAGGCCTCGGCGCGCAGGTGCACCACGCCAATCGACAATGACAACAACGCGAACTCCTGCCGAATGCCCTGTCGATTCAATGCGGTAAAACATCCCGCCTCCAAGTGCTCGGAGCGGTAGAAGCGGCGGCAGTGGGTCTGGAAGTCGCTGAGTAGCTGGTCCAGGCGTCTGCGCCAGTCTTCCGGGCCGAGGACCAGCAGGAAGTCGTCGCCGCCGATGTGGCCGACGAAGTCACGGCTGGGGTCGATGCGTTCGTTCAGGCATTGGGCCAGGCACAGCAGGACTTCGTCGCCGCGGCCGTAGCCGTAGATGTCGTTGAAGGGTTTGAAACTGTCGATGTCCACGTAGCAGATCACCGATTCCTGCCGTTGTTGCAGCAGGCGCGTGAGGCATTGCTGGATCGGGACGTTGCCCGGCAGCAGGGTCAGGGGGTTGGCGTAGCGGGCCTGCTGGATTTTCAGTTCGGTGATGAGCTTGAGCACGTCGATCACCCGGCCCAGGCCCAGGTAGCCGCCGTTGAGGGTGATGATGAAGTCTTCTTCGATGCGTTGTCGGGCGCGGCTGGTGATCAGGCGGCTGACTTGTTGCAGCGACTGGTTCAACTCCACCGCGAGAAAGTCATCGCTCATCAAGCGGCTGATGGGTTTGCGGGCGAACAGGTCGGTGGCGAAGGGCTTGAGCAAGGCGTCCGAGAGCGAATGGCGATGGACGATGCCACAAGGCTGGTTCTGATTGTCCAGCACCGCCAGGGAGTTGAGGTTGGCCTGACGACGAAACGCTTCCAGCACGGTGGCTGTCGGTGTGTTGTGGGCCACTGCCGGTTGTTCGTTGAGCAGCGCACTGAGGTCGTTGACCTCATCGCTCAACGCCGCCACACCGCTGTCCTGCTTGGGCATCAGCGCCCTGGCATCGCGTGACGGTTGTTCTTGAGGCCGTGCCAGCAGATAGCCCTGGACCAGGTCGACGCCCATTTCGATCAGCACCGCCAGTTCTTCCGGCAGTTCGATGCCCTCGGCAATCACCTGGGCGCGGGAGGCCCGGGCGATTTTCAGGATCGAGCCCACGAACTCGCGCTTGAGGGCGTCCTGATGGATGCCGTCGATGAAATGCCGGTCGATCTTCACGTAATCGGGCCGCAATTCAGACCACAGCCGCAGGCTCGAATAACCGGCACCCAAGTCGTCCAGGGCAATCGAGAAACCCATCGCACGATAATGATGCAGCGCGGTTTGCAGGAGCTGGAAGTCATCGATGGGGGTTTGTTCGGTCAGTTCGATCACCACCTGGCTGGGCGCAATGCCCAGGTCCTGCAGCAGTTGCAGTGTGCGCCCGGTCTGGTGCGCGGATTCGAGCAGCGACTCGGGCGAGACGTTGAGAAACAGCTTGCCCGGTAACTTTTGCTCATTGAAGCGTTGGCAGGCGCTGCGGCGGCAGGCCAGTTCCAATTCGCTGAGGCGGCCGGCCTGGCGCGCCACGGAAAGCAGCGCAATGGGGGAGTGCAACGGGCTGTTGGAGGGGCCGCGGGTCAAGGCTTCATAACCCACGATGCGCCGTTCGGAAAGGCAGATGATCGGTTGGAACAGGCTGTGCAAACCGCTTTGAGCCAGGATCGAACTCAAGGCACTCAGCTGCTCTGTCGTGGTCATGGCAATCTCTGGCGATAAAAAAAGGACCGGGTGCGCGGCACCCAGTCCTGTATTTCACGACAGACTGATGTCAGTTTGATGACACTCCGACGAGCATCACCATTAAATGGCCATCATTTTAGTGCTTGGCGATCGCCGTGTTGAGTTTCAGGTAATCCAGCAGGATCCGTCCGGTCTCGCTCAGGTAGGCATCGTCTTCCGGCTTGGTTTTCTCCGGCTCGGTGATCAGGTCTTCGTCTTCTTTCTTCAGCTCTTTGAGCGGATCTTCGCCCTTGGCCTTGCGACGCAGGTTTTCCATGACCAGCTGCTTGGTCTCGATGTCGGCATGCTGCGCGCGACGCTCGGCTTCGTTGAGGGTGACGGTTTTCTCCATCATCAACTTCTGCGCCAGGGCCAGCTTGTCGCGGATGAACACGAATTCCGCGTCCTGGGACGAACGCGCATCGTGGTCGGACTTGAGTTGGGCCAGGTACGGCTTGAACGGGTCCACGGCCGGTTTGATCGCCGGCCGGATGGTGTCCCACGGCATGGCTTCGGGCAGGGCGCTTTCACCGATTTCCTTGGTGTCGATGATCGACGGGTAATCGATGTCAGGCAGCACGCCCTGATGCTGGGTGCTCTGGCCGGAAACCCGGTAGAACTTCGCCAGGGTCAGCTTCAGTTCGCCGTGGTTGAGCGGCTGGATGGTCTGCACGGTGCCTTTGCCGAAGGTCTGGCCGCCGATGATCAGCGCACGGTGGTAGTCCTGCATGGCACCGGCGAAAATTTCCGAGGCCGACGCGGACAGGCGATTGACCAGCAAGGCCATCGGTCCCTTGTAGAACGCGCCCGGGTTTTCGTCTTCCAGCACATCCACTCGGCCATCGGCGTTACGCACGAGCACGGTTGGGCCCTTGTCGATGAACAGGCTGGTCAGCTCGGTGGCTTCCTGCAGGGAGCCGCCGCCGTTGTTGCGCAAGTCGATGACAACGCCGTCGACCTTTTCCTTCTGCAGTTCGGTCAGCAGCTTCTTGACGTCGCGGGTGGTGCTCTTGTAGTTCGGATCCCCGGCACGGAAGGCCTTGAAGTCCAGGTAGAAGGCCGGGATCTCAATGATGCCGAGCTTGTAGTCCTTGCCGTCCTGCTTGAGGTTGAGGACCGATTTCTTCGCCGCTTGTTCTTCCAGCTTCACCGCTTCACGGGTGATGGCCACGACCTTGCTGGTCTGGTCGTTCGGCGCATTGCTGGCCGGGATGACTTCCAGGCGCACGACCGAGCCTTTCGGACCACGGATCAGCTTGACCACTTCGTCCAGGCGCCAGCCGACCACGTCGACCATCTCTTTGTTGCCTTGGGCGACGCCGATGATCTTGTCCGCCGGGCTGACCTGTTTGGTCTTGTCCGCGGGGCCGGCCGGGACCAGGCGCACGATTTTCACCTGGTCGTTGTCGCTCTGCAGCACCGCACCGATACCTTCCAGGGACAGGCTCATGTTGATGTCGAAATTTTCCGCGTTATCCGGCGACAGATAATTGGTGTGCGGGTCGTAGGACATGGCGAAGGTGTTGATGTACGCCTGGAAGATGTCTTCGGCGCGGGTCTGGTCCAGGCGAGCCAATTGGTTCTTGTAGCGCTTGGTCAGGGTTTCCTGGATCTGCTTGGGATCCTTGCCGGCGATCTTCATGCGCAGCACTTCGTCCTTGACGCGCTTGCGCCACAGGTCATCGAGTTCGGCCGTGCTTTTGAGCCAAGGGGCATCCTTGCGGTCGACCTGCAAGGTTTCCTTGGTGTTGAAATCGATTTTGTCGACGCCTTTGTTCAGCTCGGCAAGGGCGTAGTCCAGACGCGACTTCACGCGGTCCAGGTAGCGCTTGTAGATGGTGAACCCGGCGTTCAGGTCGCCGCTCTTGAGGAAGTCGTCGAACTGGGTTTTCCACTTGTCGAATTCAGCGATGTCGCTGGCCAGGAAATAACTGCGCGACGGATCAAGCAGCTTCAGGTAGCTGTCGTAGATGATGACCGAGCGCGCGTCATCGAGCGGCGGCTTGCTGTAGTGATGGCGCTTGAGCAACTCGACGACGTTAAGGCTGGCAATCACCTCGTCACGATCGGGCTGAAGCTTGTCCCAGCTGTTGGCCGCGAACGTATCGTTCGACAGCGGTAACAGGCCGAGGCCAATGACTAGCGCGAGGGCGGTGCTGGGGAACAGGTGCTTCATGCTGATTCGACGCAGGGACAATTGATAACGCATATTAGGCCGTCTTTGAAGTCGCCGGTTCCATGTGGCCCGGGCGCATAATGCAAGAAAGCCCGGCGTTGAAGCAGCGGGCCCAGTCGAGACTCACTATGGAGGCACCGTGAAAGCATTGCAAGGCGTTGAAGGCCAAGTGGTATGGGCAGATGAGCCGAGCCCGGCATGTGATGTCGGGCAAGTTCGTATTCGTGTGGCAGCCGCCGGCCTGAATCGGGCCGATTTGTTGCAAAAAGCCGGGCTTTACCCGCCGCCCCCCGGCGCCAGCCAAGTGCTGGGGCTGGAGTGTGCCGGGGTGATCAGCGAGGTCGGGCCGGGCTCGTCCTGGCAGGTGGGCGACCGCGTTTGCGCCTTGCTGGCCGGCGGTGGGATGGCTGAGGAGGCGGTGGTCGATGGGCGGCATGTGCTGCCGGTCCCGGAGGGCTTGTCATTGGCCGAAGCGGCCGCGCTGCCGGAGGTCTACAGCACGGCGTGGCTGAACCTGTTCCAACTGGCTGCGCTCAAGCCGGGTGAAAAGGTGCTGCTGCACGCTGGGGCCAGTGGCGTCGGTTCGGCCGCGATCCAGCTGTGCAAGGCCTTCGGCAACCCGTGCTGGGTCAGTGTCGGTTCGACCGAACGGCTGGCCTATTGCGAGGCCCTGGGCGCCCAGGGTGGCGTGGTGCGCACCGACGGCCTGGAGAGTTTGAACGACCTCGGTCCCTTCGATGTGATCCTCGATCCGGTGGGCGGCAACTACGCCAAACTCAACGTGAAACTTTTGTCAGTTGACGGCCGCTGGGTGTTGATCGGCCTGATGGGCGGGCGCTCGACCGAACTCGATCTGGCGCAGGTGCTGGGCAAACGCATCCAATTGCTCGGCTCGACCTTGCGCAGCCGTGACGAGCAGTTCAAGGCCGACCTGATCAGCGAGCTGGGCCAACAGGTGTGGCCGCTGTTTGCCGACAAACGCCTGAGCCCGCAACTGGCCCGGACCTTCGCCATCAAGGACGCCGAAGCAGCGTTCGCGGAGCTGGCGACCAACCAGGTGTCCGGGAAGCTGGTGTTGGTGATCGATGAGAGCCTGAGCTGATTTCGACAGCTATATGCAACCTGTGGCAGCTGTGTAGGAGCTGTCGAGTGAAACGAGGCTGCGATCTTTCCCCAGACACTTGAATCTCAAGCGAAAGATCAAAAGATCGCAGGCTTCGCCAGCTCCTACAGGCCGGCACCGACATCTTGGCACCCTCATTTCTATCAGCGGTGGCCTTCACTGTTGACTGGAGACCACGGGCAAGCTGACCTCTGGTCGGCAGCCCGTATCCAATACGTGCGCCCTGCTAGCGTTAACTAATGGGGGATGGGGTAACCGCAGCTTTCATTTCACCCGCCAGGTGAAGAGGTTGATCATGGCCATCGCCGAATGGCGCATGCAGGGCGTCGAATTCATTGCCTGCAACTGCAATTGGGGCTGCCCCTGTCAATTCAATGCGCCACCGACCCATGGTCACTGCCAGGCGGTGGCGTCGATGCGAGTGGAGCACGGGTATTTCAATCAGGTAGCGCTGGACGGTTTGTGCTGGGCCGCCACCTTCGCTTGGCCAGGGGCTATCCATGAGGGCAACGGCAGTTGCCAGGTGTTCATCGATGAACGCGCCGACGAGGCGCAACGCCAGGCCCTGTTGACCATCCTTTCTGGCCTGGAGAGCGACCCCGGGGCCAACGTGTTTCAGGTGTTCAGCAGCACCATGAGTGAAGCGTTCGAACCGCTGTTCGTGCCCATCACCCTCTCCATTGATGTCGATCAGCGCTTGGCGCACCTGGACATTCCAGGCGTGTTGCAGGCCAGTGGCGAACCGATCCGCAGCCCGATCGACGGCTCACCTCATCGAGTCCGGCTGTCCCTACCCAACGGCTTCGAGTTCCTTGAGGCCGAAGTAGCCAGCGGCAGCTACCAGACGCATTCAGCCCTCAAACTACAATCCCAGGGCAGTCATAGCCACCTCGCCCACGTGCACTTCACCGGCCATGGCATAGAGCCGTAACGATGGCAGAACCTCAGGCGGTGACGCCGAGCAAGCGACTGACAGGCGAGCAGTGGCTGCTCCTGCTCTGCCTGCTCGCGCTGACCGCCCTGGCCTGGCTGCTGCTGTTGCACATGGCCCGCGACATGAGTGCACCGGGCGGCATGGCTGATGCGGCAATGGGCGGCATGCTCATGCCCTGGAGCCTGGCCGATGCGCTGCTGATGTTCGCCATGTGGGTGGTGATGATGGTTGGCATGATGCTGCCCAGCGCCTTGCCCATGCTGTTGATCTACCAGCAGATGCTGCGCAAGCGCATGCCGGCACCGCAGCGACACCTGGCCCTGCTGCTGTTCTGCAGCGCCTATGTTCTGGTCTGGGCCGGTTTCGCCCTGGGCGCCACGGCGCTGCAATGGGCGCTCGAGCAACTCGCTCTGCTCAGTCCGGGGATGCACAGTACCAGCACCGCCCTGGGCGCCGGCCTGCTGCTGGTCGCAGGCGTCTATCAGTGGCTGCCAGGCAAGGCGGTCTGCCTTGAGCATTGTCGCGGGCCGCTGCATTTTCTGCTCAGCTACTGGCGCCCCGACGTGCTCGGTGGCTGGCGCATGGGGCTGGCCCATGGCGCTTATTGTGTGGGTTGCTGTTGGGCCCTGATGGGCCTGCTGTTCGTGGTCGGTGTGATGAACCTGCTCTGGGTGGCAGTGATCGGTGCCTTCATCCTGCTGGAGAAAAACCTGCCGCAGGGACTCTGGCTCAGTCGTCTCTGCGGTGTGGTGTTGCTCGGCTGGAGCCTGTGGCTGCTGCTGGGCTGAACCTGAATCTGAATCTGAACCTGTGGGAGCTGAGCTTGCTCGCGATGGCGGTGTATCAGATAAATCAATGCCGGCTGATTCACCGCTATCGCGAGCAAGCTCGCTCCCACACGAGGCTGCTTATTTCCAGGTATGGATTGGCCACCCGGCCGATTCGGCATGGGCCTTCAATACCGGGTCCGGGTTCACCACATGCGGGTAATCGACCTTGAGCAGCAGCGGCAGGTCATTGCGCGAGTCGGAATAGAAACTTGCGCCTTCCAGGTTCTCTTCCTCGGCATCCAGCCAGTCCAGCAGCCGGGTGATCTTGCCTTCGCGGTAGGTCAGGGTGCCCACGGTCTGGCCGCTGTACACCCCATGGGTCACTTCAAGTTCGATCGCCAGGATCTCGTCGATACCCAGGCGTTCGGCAATTGGCTTGACCAAGTGCGTGCCCGAGGCCGAGATCACCAGGATCCGGTCACCGGCCTTGCGGTGTTCGGCGATGGTCTTGGTGGCGTCGCTGAAGATGATCGGTTCGATGAAGTCTTCCACCCACGGCGCCACCAGGTGCTCGATCTCCTCGGGGGTGCGACCGATCATCGGCTCCAGGCTGAAGTCCATGTACGCTTCCATGCGCAGCTTGCCGTGGCTGTAGGCGTCCATCAGCTCGTTGTTGCGCCGCATGAAGGACTCGGGATCAACCCAGCCCAGGCGTCCCATCTGTTCGCTCCAGAGGGTGGCGCAGTCGCCGTGGATCAGGGTTTCGTCCAGATCAAAAATTGCCAGGGCCATCAGCGCGTTTCCTTTTCAAAATCAGTTTCAAAATCAACAAAGCCGTCAGGCTACCTCACACAGCGCCGACGGATCGATGGAAAGTGACAACCGTGCGCCATCGGGGTGCAGGTCGGCGGCCGAACGATTGAGCACATCCACCACCAATTCCACGCCACGGGCCTCGACCCGGTAGCGAATCACGTTGCCCAGCAGACTGTGGCTGCGGATCAGCGCATCGGCCTCGCCATTGCGGCTCAGCTCGATGGCTTCCGGGCGGATGGCGATACGGCCACTCACCGGCCGTTGCAGCAGTTTGGTCGCGCTGTCGGCATCCAGCAGGTTGTAGTTGCCGATGAAACCGGCGGCAAAGACGTCGATTGGCGCTGTGTAAAGGGTTTCGGCATCGCCGCTTTGTACGATCTTTCCTTGGTTCATCAGGAAAATCCGGTCAGACATGGTCAGGGCTTCTTCCTGGTCGTGTGTGACGAAGATCGTGGTCAGGCCCAACTCACGCTGGATCTGTCGGATCTGTTCGCGCAGGTGCTTGCGAATCCGTGCATCCAGGGCCGACAGCGGCTCGTCCAGCAGCAACAGGCGCGGCCGGGTCACCAGGGAGCGGGCCAGGGCGACGCGCTGACATTGGCCGCCGGACAGTTGATGGGGGTAGCGCGCGGCAAAATCATGCAGCTCCACCAGGCGCAGGATCTCCAGCACACGCTGGCGGCTGTCCGCGGCGTCGACTTTTTGCATGCGCAGGCCGAAGGCGACGTTCTGCTCCACGGTCATGTTGGGGAACAAGGCGTAGCTCTGGAAGACCATGCCGATGCCGCGTTTCTGCGGGCTCAATGGGACGATGTCTTGCCCGTCGAGGATGATCTGGCCGGCATCCACCGCGGTCAGGCCGGCAATGCAGCGCAACAGCGTGGATTTGCCGCAACCGGAAGGGCCGAGGAGGGTGACGAATTCGCCCTTGCGGATCTCGCAATTGATGTCGCTGAACACCGGCGTACCGGCGTAGCTTTTTTGCAGGTGTTGGACACTGACGTAGCTCATTGGCTTTTGTCCTTGCTCAAGATGTTGGCCGCCCAGGTCAGGACCAGTACGAAGAGGAAGTAGGAAATCACCAGCGCACTGGTGAAGTGACCGCTGCTGTTGCGCATGTTGTTCAGGTACACCTGCAGGGTTTCATAGCGGGTGCCAACGAGGATGTTGGCAAACACGAATTCGCCGAACAGGAACGAGAAGGACAGCAGCAGCGCCACCATCAGGCCCTTGCGCAGGTTCGGCAGCACCACCAGGAACGCGGCCTGGAAGGTGCTGGCGCCGAGCAGTTGGGCGGCGTCCATCAGGTCGCGCAGGTTGATGGCTTGCAGGTTGTTGGTGATCGCCCGGTACATGAACGGCAGGGCGACGGTGAAGTAGCAGCCGATCAGGATCCACGGCGTACCGACCATCGCCAGCGGCCCGGAGCCGTAGAGTTGCAACAGCCCCACCGATGACACCACCGGCGGCACCGCGAAGGGCAGCAGGATGAGGATGTTCATCAGGGCGTCGAGCTTGGGGAAGTGGTAATGCACCACGAACAGCAACGGCAGGATCAGCACCACCGAAAGCACCAGCGCACCGACGCAAACCAGCAGCGATTGACCGAAGGCGTGGAGAAAACGCGGATCGCTCCACAACTGTACATACCATTTGAACGTGAAGCCGCTGGGCAGCACGGTGGCCGACCAACTGCTGGCGATGGAGTAGACGAGCGTGCCGGCCAGGGGCAGCAGCAGGATGGCGAACAGCAGGTACACCACCACCCGATGATAGAGCCCGACGGAGCCCGGTTCAGCGCGAGACATGGTAGCTCCTCTTGAGCAGCAACTGATGGACGATGGTGACCACGGTCATCAACGCCACCAATATCACGGCCAGGGCACTGGCCATGTTCGGGTCGAGGGAAATGTCGCCAGAGACCATGGCGGCGATGCGAATCGGCAGCACGTTGAAGTTGCCGGTGGTCAGCGCATAGACCGTGGCGTAGGCGCCGAGGGCGTTGGCCAGCAGGATCACGAAGGTGCCCAGCAGCGCCGGGGTCAGCACCGGCAAGCCAATGTGTCGCCAGAACTGCCAGCCGTTGGCGCCCAGCAGCTCGGCGGACTCGCGCCAGTCTTCGCGCAGGGCGTCGAAGGCCGGATAGAGCAGCAGCACGCCCAGGGGGATCTGGAAGTAGGTGTAGAGGATGATCAGCCCGGTTTTCGAGTACAGGTTGAAATCCTCGATGATCCCCGCCTGTTTGAGCATGATCGTGATGCTGCCGTTGAACCCGAGCAAAATGATGAAGGCGAAGGCCAGGGGCACGCCGGCGAAGTTGCTGGTCATGTTGGCGAAGGCGTTGACGAAGTTGCGCAGCCGCGAATCCACCCGGCGCAGGGAGTAGCTGCCCAGCACGGCGATGACGATGCCGAACACACTGGACCAGAAGCTGATCTCCAGGCTGTGCTGGATCGCTTGCAGGTAGAACTTGGAACTGAAGATCTTGCTGAAGTTGGCCAGGCCCCAGCCGAACTCTTCCGATTCCAGGCTGTTGACCAGCACCCAGAGCAGCGGGGCGATCTGGAACACGATGAAGAAAATCGCGAAGGGCACCAGGCACAACGCTGCCAGCCATTTGCCGCGCGTCATGGCGTTCACTTGAGTAACTCCTGGCAGTAGGGTTTGTCGTGGTCGACGCCGAGCAATTGGCAAATGGTGCCGCACAGTTCGGTCTGCCGGGGCGTGGCGGCGGGATCGAAACTGAAGCCGCTGCCCAGGACAAACAGCGGCACTTCCCGTTCTTCGGCCAGCAGGCCGTTATGGGAGCGATCGTTGTTCATGCCGTGGTCGGACGTCACCAGCACCTGGTAACCGGCGTCGAGCCAGGCTTGCAGGTAGACCGCCAGGTTGATGTCGGCGGAGCGGGCGCTGTTGCGGTATTGCGGGGTGTCGAGGCCGTGCTTGTGGCCGGCGTCGTCGATGTTCATCGGGTGCACCAGCAAAAAGTTCGGCAAGTAGCGCTGGCGCAGGTGTTCGGCGTCGGCGAACAGATGGGAATCGGGGTAATGGTCATTCCAATAGAAATGCCCGTGTTGAATCGGCAAGTCGAGGTTGTCGGTGTGACGATCGCGACCGGCCACGAAGGGCGAAACGTTGTAGAGCTCGCTGACCCAGTGATACGCCGCGGCCGCCGTACTCAAGCCGGCCTGGGTGGCGTAGTGGAAAATGCTGCGCTGGTTCGACAGGCGCGAGACGTTGTTGTGCACGATCCCGCTGTCGATGGGCACGACGCCGGTGAGGATGCATTCGTAGAGCGGACGGGACAGGGCGGGCAACTCACATTCCAGTTTGTAGAGGGCCGCGCGTCCTGCGCCGACGTAAGCCTGCAAATGCCCCATGGCATGCCGGGCGACCTCATGGTTGAGACCGTCGAGCACCACCAGGATGACGTTGTGCTTCATGGGTACCGGGACTCCGGGCAGATACCAGAAAACTCGAATCCCCCAAGCTCCACTGTAAGAGCAGGCCTGTGGGAGCAAAGCTTGCTCGCGATGCTGGCGATACGGTGCTACTTCAAGACCGTGTCATCGTTTATCGCGAGCAAGCTTTGCTCCCACAGGGACTGCTCCACAGTTGGGTGCCCAGTGGATATCCGAGCGGGAGCGACCGCCTTATTGCATGTTGATGATCACTTCTTCCTGCCACTTCTGCGGCAGTGCCTTGGAAGTCTTCTCCCAAGCATCCGCGTCCTTGATCGGGGTCACGCCTTTGTACTGCTCGTTCGGCAGCAGCTTGGCCTTGACCTCTTCCGGCAGGGTCAGGTGCTCGGCGCGGATCGGACGGGCGTTGCCCTTGGCCAGGTTGATCTGGCCGGCGTCGCTGAAGATGTACTCGCGGGCCAGCTTGGCGGCGTTCGGGTGCTTGGCGTATTTATTGATGATGGTGGTGTAGCCGGAGATGACCGAGCCGTCGGACGGAATCAGCACAACGTAGTCATCCGGGTTGGCCATCTTGGCCTTGTAGCTCAGGCCGTTGAAATCCCAGACCACGCCGACTTCGACTTCACCTTTTTCCATCGTGGCGATAGTCGGGTTGGCCATGGACAGGCGTCCTTGCTTGGCGATCTCGGCGAACATCAACAGTGCCGGCTGGACGTTCTTCTCGTCGCCACCATTGGCCAGGGCGGCTGCCAGCACGCCGTTGGCGGCTTGGGCAGCGGTGCTCACGTCACCGATGGAGACTTTGTATTTGCCGGTCTTCAGGTCCGCCCACTTGGTCGGTACTTCGGAGCCGTGCAGCAGCTTCTTGTTGACGATGAACGCGATGGTGCCGGTGTAGGCCAATGCCCAGTTGCCGTCCTTGTCCTTGGCCCAGGCAGGGACTTGTTCCCAGGTACTTGGCTTGTAGGGTTGGACCACGCCCTGCTTGACCGCGATCGGGCCGAACGCCGCACCGACGTCGCCGATGTCGGCGCTGGCGTTGTCTTTCTCGGCGGCGAACTTGGCGATTTCCTGCGCCGAGCTCATGTCGGTGTCGATGTGTTTCAGGCCGTAGAGCTTGGCCAAGTCGTCCCAGGTGCCTTTCCAGTTTGCCCAGTCATCGGGCATGCCGACGCTGTTCACGGCGCCTTCCGCTTTCGCAGCGGCTTCCAACGTTTTCAGATCGGTGTCAGCGGCCATGGCGGCGGTGCACATGGCAATGGTCGAGCCTAACAGTGATGCCAGGAAAAGCTGTTTCATCCGAAGCTCCTATGGGCGTTTTCAACGCTGCGATTGCGGTTGTGTTGGTCTAGGTCAGCAATACCTGAGCCAATGTAGGCGAGCCCTGTGACATTTTGATGTCGGTTCAGGATCTCCCGGGAAATGCCAGGCTCGTGGGGGTTGGCTGCGAATTAAGCGTAGACCATGGTTAAACAGCTGATCTGCAAGGACTTGGCCGTTAATTTGCACGCTTGCAAAACGACCGTTCGGCGGCTCTGTCATCTGCCAGTCATGTGCAGTGCCTAGGCTTGCTGGACCCAGAAACGGGTTGATGAACCGTCGATCTTGCCCCGAAACAGTGCTGGTCTAGTCCAGATAGGTAACGTTGATGCGCATCGATGCAACCAAAGCGGTGACAGCCATCGGACAGGTCCTGCAAGAGCAGCTCGACCACGGGTTGCTGGCGCCCGGCAGCAAATTGCCGGCCGAGCGCAAGCTCAGTGAGTTGTTCGGGACCACGCGCATTACCGTGCGTGAGGCGTTGTTGCAGCTCGAAGCCCAGGGGCAGATTTATCGGGAGGAGCGCCGGGGCTGGTTCGTCTCGCCGCCGCGCCTGGCCTACAACCTGATGCAGCGCAGCCATTTCCACGCCATGGTCGCGGCCCAAGGGCGTGTGCCTTCTACCCAAGTGATTTCGGCGCGTCTGCAACCCGCTTCGGCGGCGGTGTGCGCCTGGTTGCAGTTGCCGGCGTTGTCCAGCGTGATCCAGATCTGCCGCGTGCGGCGTATCGACGAGCGGCTGGTGCTGTACGTCGAGCACTACCTGAACCCGCAGTATTTTCCGGACATCTTGGGGTTCGACCTCAACCAGTCCATCACCGAGCTGTACGCCCGCCATTACGACCTGCACTACGGCCGGGTGAAGTTTGAAATCGTGCCCACCTCTCTACAGCCGGAAGCGGCAGCGGCGTTGAAGGTTTCGGTGGGCAGCCCCGGGCTTCGTATTGCACGGGTCAACTATGACCAGCATCAGCGGCTGATCGATTGCGACCTGGAGTTCTGGCGACACGATGCGATCCATGTCGGCGTGGATATGCCGGAGCAACCTGAGCCGGAACAATCGCCGACAGCCTGAGACAGGGTTAGAGCGACTCGTTGAGCTTGCTCAGGATCTTGATCACCACCGTGGCGAGGATCAACAACATGCCGATCCACATGGCAAAGACCCCGACGTTCTTGTCACGGAAGTTGAAGCCGATGGCCAGCAGGATCATGCCGGCAATGATGGGCACCAGCATGGCGTTGAACGAAGACATCGAGATCATGGCGACAGCCTTGTCGGGGAAGGATAAGGCCAGTCTAGTTGGGGTTTTGTCGGGGTGTGCTGATGTATGTCACATCGCCCTCATTCCCGAGGCAAACACTGTGTGGGAAGAAAACTGTGTGGGAAGAAAACTGTGTGGGAGCAAGCTGTGTGGGAGCAAAGCTTGCTCGCGATGAAGGCGACTCGGTCTTTCCAGAAATCGAGTCGCCTTCATCGCGGGCAAGCCTTGCTCCCACAGGGTTCATCATGCCTTCGGGGCGGCTATGGCAATTCGCGAGAGGCGTAGAACGCGCTCAGCACCTTCACCAGATGCGCCAGGTCATGGCTGCCGCACAGTTCGCGGATCGAATGCATGGCGAAGGTCGGCAGGCCGATGTCCACGGTACGCACGCCCAGCTGGCTGGCGGTGATCGGGCCGATGGTCGAACCGCAGCCCATGTCGCTGCGCACCACGAAGCTCTGCACCGGCACTTCTTCAGCCATGCACAGGTGGCGGAAGAACCCGGCGGTTTCGCTGTTGGTGGCGTAGCGCTGGTTGCTGTTGACCTTGATCACCGGGCCGGCGTTGAGCTTGGGGCCATGGTTGGCGTCGTGCTTGTCGGCATAGTTGGGATGCACGCCGTGGGCGTTGTCCGCTGAAACCAGCAGGGATTTCTGAATGGTGCGGACGAATTCTTCACCTTCAGGCAGCAGGCGACGCAGGGTCTGTTCCAGCATCGGACCGTCGGCGCCACAGGCCGAGCACGAGCCGACCTCCTCGTGATCGTTGCACACCAGCACGCAGGTTTCTTCGGTGTCGGCGTTCAGCAAGGCTTGCAGGCCGGCGTAGCACGACAGCAGGTTGTCCAGGCGCGCGCCGGCAATGAAATCGCCGTGCAGGCCAATGACCGCAGCGCTTTGCGTGTCATAGAAGCTCAACTCGTAATCGAGCACCACGTCGGCATTCAGGCCATGTTCGCGGGCCAGTTGATCGGTGAGCACAGCACGGAAGTCAACGCGTTCGTCACCGGCGAACTGGGCAAGGATCGGCGGCAGCTCATTCTGCGGGTTGATGGCCCAGCCCTGGTTGGCTTCGCGATTGAGGTGGATGGCCAGGTTCGGAATCGTGGCGATCGGCGCCTTGAAATCGATCAACTGGCTTTCGACCTTGCCGTCGCGACGGAAGGTCACGCGCCCGGCCAGGGACAGGTCGCGGTCGAACCACGGCGCCAGCAGCGCGCCGCCGTAGACTTCCACACCCAGTTGCCAGAACCCGTGGCGTTGCAGTTCCGGCTGCGGCTTGACCCGCAGGCAGGGGCTGTCGGTGTGGGCGCCGACCAGGCGGATGCCGTCGTGCAACGGGGAGTTGCGGCCGAGCTTGAAGGCGATGATCGAGGAGTCGTTGCGCGTGACGTAATAGCGACCGTTGGCCTCGGTGGCCCAGGTCTCGCGTTCGTCAAGACGCTGATAGCCTGCCGCCTCCAGGCGCTTGGCAAGGCTGGCGGTGGCGTGGAACGGGGTAGGGGAGGCCTTGAGAAAGTCGATCAGGCCCTGGTTCAACTCTGCGCGCATAAATAACTCCAGACAGCAATGGGCGGGAGTTTACCGTATTGGCAGCCCGCGTTGCAGAGCTGTTCTCCGTCATGGATTGTTGTGCGGCCTCGATATATCGATCAGCCCGAGGCCATGATTCGCTTGCGCAGGTGCGCCATGATCAACGTCTTGTCTTGAGCCTTGGATGGCTCCGGTAGGTGCTGCGGCCAATGCTCCAGTTGGCCGAACAGCTGTTGCCGGAGCTCCGGATTCAGCCGAAGAATCTCCCTTGATGCCGAATCCCACCAATGGTGCCGGCTAAGGTCGAAGTAAGGATTCTCTGGCGCCGCGCTGCCATACAACAGGTCGCGACCGATCTTGTTCAAGGCGCCGCGCTGACCGCGCAATTGCCATTTTATCTTCAGGCGCCGCCAGGTCGATGGGGATGGCCGGGTGCGTGGTACGTCATGGCTGCGCTCGACCAACTGCGCGCTGAAAGCCTCGCCGTGTTGGGCAAAGAAATGCGCATGCATGGTGTGGAAAAAGCGTTTCTCACCGAAGTAGTGATAAACGAATTTTTTGCTTTCTTTAACGGTCTTGGTGTGCAGCGCGAACGAAATCGCGATCTGTTCGATGGTATGGATGTCGAAGCCATCCTCGGTCCATTCATCGATCAGTCCGATGGCCTGGGCAAGCAGCGCAGCGTCGTTGTCGGTCACGCCGCATAGGCCGCTGTTGTAGAGATTGAAGCTACTGCTCGGAGTGATGCCGTGGGCGCGCAGGTGCGTCCCCAACGTTTGGTAACTCTCTCGCTTGCAGACGTAATCCCACTTGTATTCCAAGCGGTCCATCAGGTATTGCCCTGGCTCGATTTGCTTGAATAGCAGGTCGGGGTCGGCGAAAAATAGCGTGTCGGTGTCGACAAACAGGGTTTTTTCCGCCAGCTTCAGGCCTGACGCTATGGCACAGGCTTTGCGCCGATGTATGTAACCGTTGTTGCCTTGCCACTCGCTTAGCAGTTGGGGAGACAGCGCGAGTGTCTCGACCGGCCAGCCCAGGTAATCCTCAGGCCGGTCGGTCAGGATCCTGATGCTGGGAAGGGTGGATGGATTACCATGAGCAAGGGCCGTCAGGATACTGAACTTGGCCTCCTGACGATAAACGTCCTTGTCGCCGTAAATCAGATACAGCATCTGATGACGAACTTTTTTGACGGGTGTTCCCTGAAAATTAATAACCTGCATGTGAAGCCTTTATCTCCAGACAGCAATGGCCGGGAGTCTACCCTATCAATTAACGACATTGCAGGACCAATGCCGCGCCCCGGATGGGTCAGCCGAGCATAAGCCGGCCTTGCAAAAAAACCTCACGACGTTCCTTGCGGCCCAGGTGACTGTGCTTGCTGACTTGGTACACCTCGTTGAAGTTATCCATCGACACCGTTGGCTTCTGCCTGAGAAATTCCCTCACCAGGCTGTCATAACGGGCTTCGGTGATTAGCTTGTAAATCTCACGGTGATAAAGGAAGCCGAGCTGGAAGCCAAGTGTTTCACTGAGGTATGGCGTCGACCGTGAGAAGCAATTCTCAAAATCGATGGCCTTGAGTGGCCCTTTTCCATCAGTAGGCTGCATGAGGTTGCCCACCCAGAAATCCATGTGGCTGATGTTCCTGCTCGTTAGAGAATCCAGAAGTTGGAAAGCTTTTCGGATGAATGTTTCGATTTGCCCGGGGTGTTCGGCCAACCATTTCTTGCCGTCTATGTGGTCTTCCAGCAACTGGGTAATAAGGAAGTAATCCTGAGCCAGGCCCAGTCCACTCCTTGTGTAGCCAAACCCCAGCAGCGCCGACGTCTCAATGCCTCGTTCCTCGGCATGCAGCATGTTCTGCAATTCTTCCAATGGCCAGTCGAAGCGTCCGTTGCGCTGGGGCGTACCCAAGGTGATGCGAACTTTGCTTTTAAAGCTGTCCAGGCGCTGTACCTTGGCGAACAATGATTGCTCGCTGCCTGGGATGATCGCTGTCGTGCGCGTCTCGGCACACTTGCGGCGATTGGTGATCAACTGCCGCAGCGAGTGCTCGATGTGGTGACAAGGTTTTTGCCGAAAATGTAGATCGGTATTCAAAAAACGAAAGGTGAAAGGGTAGTTCTGCTGAAGCATCGCGAGGTATGGCACGGGCGTCCTGCCTGAGTGAGAAGTAGCATCATTCTAAATTCTTAATTCCAAGTGTAAATTTTTTACTGTTTTTTGTAGGAAATTTTACAGCCCAAGGCTTGTTCGTTGATTCCATAGAGCCGCTTGAGACGTCAGCCTAAAACGGCGCAGGGCACTCGAAGCGCAGGCGCTCACCGCTTTGCGGATGGGTGAAGCTCAGCATGCTGGCGTGCAGGCACAGGCGCGGCCAGGCAGCGAGGGCCTGCGGGTGGGCGTAGAGCCCGTCGCCCAGCAACGGATGACCGATGGACAGCATGTGCACGCGCAATTGATGCGAGCGCCCGGTAATCGGCGTGAGTTCGACCCGGCACCAATCGCCGCAACGTTCCAGCACGCGCCAGAAGGTCAGGGCGTGTTTGCCCTGTTCGTGGTCCACCACGTGCCGAGGTTTGGTCGGCGGGTCGTAGCGCAAGGGCAGGTCGATGCTGCCGCTGTCCAGTTCCGGTTGGCCCCAGCACAGCGCCGTGTAGGCCTTTTCGGTTTCGCGATCATGAAACTGCCGGGACAGTTCGCGATGGGTGTCCGGGTCGCGGGCCAACAGGATGATGCCGGAGGTTTCCCAGTCCAGTCGGTGCACGATTCGCGCTTCCGGATAGCCGTTTTCCTGCAGACGGGTGATCAGGCAGTCCTTGTTGTCGTCGGCCCGGCCGGGCACGGAGAGCAACAGGGTCGGCTTGTCGACCACCAGGACAGCGGCGTCCTGATGAATGATGCGGATGTTGGACAGGGGCATTGAAAACAGTCTCGTTACAAACGCCAACGGCGGCTCGGGCCTGTCGTCCTATATGTAGGAGCTGGCGAAGCCTGCGATCTTTTCCGAGCTTCCTTGAGTTCAAGTCAAGATCAAAAGATCGCAGGCTTCGTCAGCTCCTACACAAGGGCGCTGAGCCCGAGCCGCCGTGGCTACCGCAGGATCTATCAGCGATCCGGCAGGGTGATGTTGAGTTCCAGGATCGAGCAGCTGCCCTGGCTTTCCAGTGCCACATGCACGTCATCGCTACCGATGTTGACGTATTTGCGGATCACTTCCACCAGTTCCTTCTGCAAGGCCGGCAGGTAGTCAGGGGTGCTGCGTTGGCCGCGTTCGTGCGCCACGATGATCTGTAGACGCTCTTTCGCGACCGAGGCGGTACTGGGCTTTTTGTTGGCACGAAAGAAGTCAAAAAGGTTCATTACCTACCTCCAAACAGGCGCTCGAAGAAACCCTTCTTCGTTACATCGAGGAAACGATGCTCCACGGTTTTGCCCAGCAGGCGATCAACGGCATCGCTGTATGCCTGGCCGGCATCGCTCTGGTCGTCGAGAATCACCGGCACGCCAGAGTTGGAAGCCTTGAGTACCGCTTGGGATTCCGGAATGACACCCAGCAGGGTGACGGCGAGGATTTCCTTGACGTCTTCGACGCCGAGCATTTCGCCATCGCTGACCCGTTGCGGGTTGTAGCGGGTCAGCAGCAGGTGTTCCTTGATCGGCTCTTCGCCCTTCTCGGCACGACGGGATTTGCTCGCCAGCAGGCCCAGCATGCGGTCGGAGTCACGGACCGATGACACTTCCGGGTTGGTCACGACAATCGCTTCGTCAGCGAAGTACATGGCCAGGTGGGCACCTTTCTCGATACCGGCCGGGGAGTCGCACACCACGAACTCGAAGTCTTCCTTGAGTTGCATCAGCACTTTTTCCACGCCTTCCTGGGTCAGCGCGTCTTTGTCGCGGGTCTGACTGGCGGCCAGCACGTAGAGGTTCTCAAGGCGCTTGTCCTTGATCAGGGCTTGTTGCAGGTTCGCTTCGCCATTGACTACGTTGACGAAGTCATAGACCACGCGACGCTCGCACCCCATGATCAGGTCCAGGTTACGCAGGCCGACGTCGAAGTCGACGATGACTGTCTTGTGGCCGCGCAGAGCGAGGCCGGTACCGATAGCGGCGCTGGTGGTGGTCTTACCCACACCACCCTTGCCGGATGTAACCACGAGAATCTTGGCCAAGGTGTTTCACCCCTAAGGAAAAAGGACTTTGTCAGTCCCTGAAAAACATCTCTGGAAAACGGCTGCAATTGGACAGGCTTGGCTGGAATCGGATGTCGGGCGGGGTTTACCTCCGGTAAACACTGCCTGATCCTTTTTCCTACGTCGTTTAAGCCGTTTTCGCTCGTTTTAGAGATGCTTGGAAAATGCGGCAGTATCCGTTAAAGCCGAATGATGTTCAACACGTCGCCCGACAGGCTGATCTGAACGCCGGCCCCCCACAACGGATCGCGGCGCAAATCCTCGGAGACCTTGTACTGTCCGGCGATGGAGACCAGTTCAGCGCTCAATTGCTGACAGAAGATCCTGGCTTTCGTATCCCCCTTGACGCCGGCCAGCGCTCGACCGCGCATCGGGCCGTATACATGGATGTTGCCATCGGCCAGAAGTTCCGCCCCCGGACTGACCGAGGACACGATGACCAGATCGCCACCCTGGGCATAGATCTGCTGCCCGCCGCGCACTGGCGAAGTGATGACGCGCGTCGGCCTGATGGTGGGCTCCGGTGGTTTTTCCGGGGCTTTCTTCGCTTCGACCGGGCTCAGCTCAAGCACGCGCTCCCGGGCGCCTGACGGCGGCAGCACCGGAATGTCCACGGCGATGGCGGCGGCGATGTCTTCGATGCGGCTGGCACGGATCGCCAGCGTGCGCAGACCGTGCTGGCGGCAAACGCGCATCAGGCCTGGCAGATCCACCGCGCCTTCGCCGGCCGGCAGTTTGTCCAGGGCCAGCACCAGTGGGGCGTTGCTGAAAAAATTCGGGGCCTGGGCGACTTTCGCCGCCAGTTGCCGGTCAAGGCTTTCCAGGTCGTTGCGGGCCAGCTCCAGCACCGTAATGGCGAGCATGCTGCCCTTCAGCTGGAACACGGGATCTTGGTCTAGCGGTTCGGTTTGGCTCATGGTCGGCGTACAACGGCTTGTCACTAAAAGTGCCGAGACTTATAACGAGATCGTCCGCCAGCCGCAACCCGGGTCGAACAATGTAGAATGCGCGGCCCATGTCTTAATGGAAGCTGTAATGGATCGCCCGCGTTTTCGAACTGCATTTTTTCATCCGCGTTTCTGGCTGCTGTGGTGCGGCCTGGGGCTGTTGTGGCTGATCGTCCAGTTGCCTTATCCGTTACTGCTGCGGGTCGGACGTGCATTGGGTGCGCTGATGTACCGGGTGGCCGGCGACCGACGGCGCATCGCCCGTCGCAACCTGGAACTGTGTTTCCCGCAAAAGTCCGCTGCCGAGCGCAAGCGGCTGCTCAAGGATAACTTTGCCTCCACCGGCATCGCCTTTTTCGAAATGGCGATGAGTTGGTGGTGGTCGCGTTCGCGGCTGGCGAAGCTGGCCCATGTCGAAGGGCTGGAGCACCTCAAGCAGGCCCAGCGCGAGGGCAAGGGCGTGATCCTGATGGCGCTGCATTTCACCACGCTGGAAATCGGCGCGGCCTTGCTCGGCCAGCAGCACACCATCGACGGCATGTACCGCGAGCACAAGAACCCGCTGTTCGACTACATCCAGCGCCGGGGCCGCGAGCGGCATAACCTCGATTCCCTGGCGGTGGAGCGTGACGACGTGCGCGGCATGCTCAAGCTGCTGCGGGCCGGGCGGGCGATCTGGTATGCGCCGGACCAGGATTACGGCGCCAAGCAAAGCGTGTTCGTACCGCTGTTCGGCGTCCAGGCCGCGACGGTCACCGCTACCAGCAAGTTCGCCCGCCTGGGCAAGGCGCTGGTGGTGCCCTTCATTCAGGAACGCCTGGCCGACGGCAGTGGTTATCGCCTGGTGATCCAGGCGCCGCTGACGGATTTCCCAGGCGAGACCGAGGAAGCCGATTGCATCCGCATCAACCAGTGGGTCGAGCAGTCGGTGAGTGATTGTCCCGAGCAATACCTTTGGGCGCATCGGCGCTTCAAGAGCCGTCCGCCGGGCGAGCCCAAGCTGTACGACAAGCGCGGTTGAGCCAGCAGTCCGCCATTTTTCAGCAGCACCTTGAGCACGGAGCATTGCGATGACCCCAGCTGAACCGGTTACAGGATTGATTCTTTCCGGCGGCGGGGCTCGAGCGGCGTATCAGGTAGGCGTACTGGCGGCCATCGCCGAATTGTTGCCGGACGGGGCGCGAAATCCGTTTCCGGTGATCGTCGGCACGTCGGCGGGGGCGATCAACGCGGTCAGCCTGGCGAGCGGGGCGATGGACTTCAAGACCGCCATCGAGCGGCTGACGGCGTTCTGGCAAACGGTGCGCAGCCATCAGGTCATGCGCAGCGACTGGCGGGGCGTTATTGCCCAGGCCAGGCGTTTCATCATTCATAGCCTGCTGGGCCTGGGGCCCAAGTTGCCGGTGGCGCTGATCGACAGTTCGCCGTTGCGCGAACTGCTCCAGGCCCAATTCCATGCCTCGGGCATCGAGCAGGCCATCGCCGAGCAGCAATTGCGGGCAGTGGCGGTGACGGCGTTCGGTTATGAGTCCGGCCAGGCCGTCACCTTCTATCAGGGGCGCGGGACCATTGATGCCTGGCTGCGCCACCGGCGTATTGGTGTGCCGACGCAGTTGTCGGTGGAGCACCTGTTGGCCAGCTCGGCGATTCCGTTGCTGTTCGCGCCGGTCAGGATCGGCCCGCAATACTTCGGTGACGGCGCGGTGCGGCAGTCGGCGCCCATCAGCCCGGCGTTGCACCTGGGGGCCAATCGCGTGCTGGTGATCGGCGTCAGCGGCAACCCCCGTGGCGCCGGCGGGCAGGATCCCTCCGAGCGCAGCTACACCGGTCTGCAACCGACCTTGGCGCAGATCGGCGGCCATATGCTCAACAGCACGTTCATTGACAGCCTGGAAAGCGACATCGAGTTGCTTGAGCGCCTGAACGGTTTCAGTCACCTGTTGCCTGATGACGTACCGGCCCACGCCCTCGGCGCGGCACCAGTAGATGTGCTGGTGATCTCACCCAGCCAGCCGATCGACGAAATCGCCGCCCGCCATCGCCAGGAACTGCCCCGTGCGTTGCGGTTATTCTTGCGCGGGCCGGGCGCGACCAAGACCAGCGGTGCGGGGGTGCTGAGTTATCTGTTGTTCGAGGCGGGGTATTGCAGCGAACTGATCGAGCTGGGACGCCAGGATGCGTTGGCGCAGCGTGAGGCGTTGAGTCGGTTTTTGGGGTTGGCTTAGGAGTGATGTCAGCAGGTTCACCGCAATCGCGAGCAGGCTCGCTCCCACAGTAGATCTTCAGTGGACACAAAATCTGTGTACGACATAAATCTACTGTGGGAGCGAGCCTGCTCGCGATGACGGCGGCACATCCAGCATCGACTCAGGCTGACCCACCGCTATCGCGAGCAAGCCCGCTCCCACAAAAGCTGTGCGGTGACTTCTGGATCCCAATGAATCAGATCAGAAATGGTACTTCAGCAAGAAGCTGGTATTGCTCTGGTTGGTCTTGAACCCGTCGCTGTCTTCGATCCCGTACTTGTTCTTCCAGTAGTCATACTCCACACCCACATACAACTGCTTGGCGCCGAGCTTCAACGCCTTGCCCAGGTCATATTTGATCTGCGGGTTGATGTGCAGGTTGGCGTGGTAGGTGCCCTTGGAGTTGGTGTCGTTGTCCACCACCCAGTCGATGAAACCGTCGATCAGGATGTCGGATGAACCCACCGGGAGGGTGTAGGCCCAGGTCGGGGTGATCTGCCAGACGTTGTCGCCGGCGCGTGGGCCTTCGGTCTGGCGGTTGTAGAAGTTCAGCTGGAAGTAGTCGAAGCCGGGAATTGCCAGGTCGAAGCCCGGGCCGATCAGGTAGGACTCGTTGTCGCCTTCGCCGAACTCATACGTCATGGCCAGCAGCACATCCTTGATCGGGCCCAGCTCCAGCTTCTGGTCGAAGATCTTGCCGAACGACAGGCGTGGGCTGAACTCGCCGTAGTAGGTGTTCGGGCCGGACTGGCTGTCGTCCTGGCCATTATAGAAGATCCGATCGAGGAAGAAGAAGTTGTCCCCGTATTTCCAGGCGTCGGCGTGTTCGAAGGTCACGGTCTGCTGGATGCGCGGGTTGACCTGGAAATCCTTGCCGTACAGGTAGGTGAGACTGTTGTTCTGCCACTGGAACAGGTCATCGGCCATCGCTTGGCCCCCGGCCAGCAAGGATCCCGCGAGTATCAGGCTGGTGCACGTACGTTTCATTCGGTTTGCTCCCAAAGGTAAGTGGTACCGCTTTTTTTTCAGGTCAGCGCTCTGGTGTGGCGCCTTTTTCCATGGATGAAAAAACATCCGTTCGGTCAGCTTTTTGAGCGTGGCGAATGCTGATAGCAAGAGCTGAGCCAAGGCCGGGGGAAACCCGGAAAAAGACTCATCCAGCTGTTTGGAACAGTCGAAAGAGATGTGTTCAGAAGGGCGCTTATTCTATCCGCCGACGCCTGGATAAGTTGGCGGGGCGGTCAAGATCGGAGGGGGTTTTTGTGTCGGCCGGTTTCGAACGGCCGCGCAGGGTGCGGGCTTGCACCACAGGCCTCAAGTGCCCTGCAACGGCGCATGCGCGGCGAATTTGGGGCGTGATGGAGGGGCTGGGTCATCGGGTGCTTTCCTCTTGTTTTTATTGTTGAGGCGCAGGCAGTCGCTGACGGGCGGCCGGTGGTGAGCCGGTCGGCCTGTCAGCGGTATGACATGTGACGCTATTGGCGCGCGAGGTTCAGTTGGTCCGCGCGCCCTGGTTGATCCACGCGCCGATCAGATCGCGTTCCTGCTGGGTCATCTGGGTGATGTTGCCCAATGGCATGATCTGGCTGGTGACGGCCTGGGCCTGGATGCGCGCGGCCTGTTGCTGGATCTGCTGCGGGGTGTCGAACATCACTCCACCTGGCGCGGCGCTGAACAACGGGCTGGTGGGCTTGGCCGAATGGCAGACCGAGCAGCGTTCCTGGATCACGCTGTGGACCTTCTCGAACGAAGGGCCCTGGGCGTTGGCGGCCTGGGTGGGCGCCGCTGTCGGTGCGGCGGGGGCCGGCGCCGGTTTCGCGCCACCCCCCACTGCCGTTTCCGGCAACGGTTGGTACTCGATCACGCCGGCTGCCTTGGCCACCTCCGGTGTGGTGGGCATGGGCTTGGGCCCTGTGACATACGCCAGGCAGATCATCGCCAGGGCACCGACCGGCAGCGTCCAGGCAAACCGGTTGCTGTCATGGCGCGTGTTGAAGTAGTGGCGCACCAGCACCGCCGCCACGGCGATCCCGGCCAGGATCAGCCAGTTGTACTGGCTGCCGTAGGTGCTCGGGAAATGGTTGCTGATCATGATGAACAGCACTGGCAGGGTGAAGTAGTTGTTGTGGCGCGAACGCAACAAACCCTTGGCCGGCAGTGCAGGATCGGGCGTGCGATTCTCGGCGATGGCCGCCACCAGCGCACGCTGGGCCGGCATGATGATGCGGAACACGTTGCCGACCATGATCGTCCCGATGACCGCCCCGACGTGCAGGTAGGCGCCGCGACCGCTGAACACCTTGCTGAACCCGTAGGCCGCGGCGATCAACAGTACGAACAGGATCACGCCGAGCAGGGCAGGGCGCTTGCCCAGGGCTGAGTCGCAAAGAAAGGAATAGACGAACCAGCCGACGAGCAACGAACCGAGGCCCAGGGCGACGCCTTCGGGACCACTCAGGCTGCTGCCGGGAGCCAGCAGGTAGACGGTCGGGTTCCAATAGAACACCACGCACAACAGCGCGATGCCCGACATCCAGGTGAAGTAGGCTTCCCACTTGAACCAGTGCAGGTTGTCCGGCATGGACGGTGGCGCGAGTTTGTATTTTTCCAGGTGGTAGATGCCGCCGCCGTGGATGGCCCACAGGTCGCCGGCCAGGCCGCTCTTGGGGTTGACGCGATTGAGGTTGTTTTCCAGCCAGACGAAGTAGAACGACGCGCCGATCCAGGCCACGCCAGTGATCATGTGAACCCAGCGTACGCTCAGGTTCAGCCATTCCAGCATATGTGCTTCCACAGTCTTTACCTCTCGCCCGTCACGCTTGTTTTCGCGTGATCGGACCTTCTCTTATTGGTGGGGGGCGAGGATCAAATACTCATCCTCTTTGAAAAAATGCTCATCGCAGTTATTGCCTGTGCCACTGCGATCAACCACCAGGAAGTCATCCCGCTTTTCGATCGTCAGCACCGGGTGGTGCCAGACGCCGCGATGGTAATTAATGCCCTGCCTGCCGTTGGTGACGAAGGCGCGGACCAAGCCTGATACAGGTGCATCGCCAAGTGGCGCGACCACGATCAGAAAGGGGTTGCCGAGCAGCGGAATGAAGGCCTGGCTGCCCAGCGGATGGCGCTCCAGCATGCGTACGGTCAGCGGCATGTCCAGCGCGTCGGCGCGGAAAATGCTGATGATCGCCTTGTCGTCCGGCGTGGCGGTTTCCACCGTCGCCAGGCGATGGAAGCGCATGGTCGAACCGTTGTTGATCATGAAGTGATCGCTGCCGTCGGTTTCGATCACGTCACCGAACGGGGCGAAGGCTTCTTTGGTCAACGGTTCGATCTTGAGTGTGCGCATGCTGGTCTTCTTATCCAAAAATTCTGTGTTGTTTGTTCTGGCGCCTTCGCGAGCAAGCCCGCTCCCACATTTGGAATGCATTCCCCTGTGGGAGCGGGCTTGCTCGCGAAGGGCGCGCCGCTTACTTCGCTACCTTACCGAGCACCCGCAGGCGACTCACGCCACCATCCGGGAACACGTTCAGGCGGATGTGGGTGATCGGCCCCAGGGCCTTGATCTGCTCGGCGAAGGTATGTTCGGCGTGCATTTCCAGTTTCTGGCTGGGCAGCAGCTCGCGCCAGAACAGCGACTGGGTTTCGATCTGGCTGTCGGTGCCGCCCTTGACGAACGCGCCCTGGATCGAGCAGCTGTCGGGGTAGTTGCCCTTGAAGTGCAGGGTGTCGACGATGACTTTCTCGACTTCGCCGGCATGGCCCAGGGCGATGATGACCCAGTCATTGCCCGGGGTGCGACGACGGGCGGTTTCCCAGCCGTCGCCCATGTTCACGCCACGACCCGGGTTGAGAATGTTGCTCATGCGGCCGAAGTGTTCGTCGGAACAGGCCAGGGCACGGCCACCATTGAGGGCTGCGGCCAGGTCGAGCTGTTCGTTGTCGCCCACGGCCGACCAGTCGCGGTACGGAATGCCGTAGACCCGCAACCGGGCCACGCCGCCATCGGGGTAGATATTGAAACGCAGGTGGCTGAAGGCCTGGTCGTTGTTGATTTCGTGATAGTGGTGGCTGTTGCCTTGCAACTCGACGGCCGACAGCACTTCAGTCCACTGGGTGTTTTCGTCTGGCTCGCCTTCTGTCAGGAAGCAGGCTTCCAGGGAGGCCGACGGTGGGTAGTTACCGGTGAAGAATGAGGTGTCGATGTCCACGCCTTTGATCGAGCCGGCCACACCCAGGCGGATCACCGCGCTGTCGTAGCCTTCGAAGCGCTTGCGCCGCGATTCCCAGCCGTCCATCCACTTGCCGTTGTCATCGAACACGCCCTCCTTCCATACGGCTGGGGTCGGTTGGAACAAACGGTTGGCGTCGGCGAACCAGTCATCGGTGACCGAAATGATCTTGGTGCCGAGGCGGGCGTCGGCCAGGTTGACGAACTTCTCGAAAGGTACGGCGTAAGCTTTCATTCTTCTTGTCTGCCTTTAAATAGGTTGGCTGGGGATGCTTGCAGGACCTGGGGTAGCAGGGCTGCTCGCTAAAGGGTCAGTAATCGGAACAACGCGATCTTGTTGATCTCTGCCAGCGCGCATTTGAATTCGGTGTCTACCGAGTGATGGATGCGCGTTTCGAACGCCGAGAGGATCTGATGCCGGTTGCTGCCTTTTACCGCCATGATGAAGGGAAACTTGAACTTGGCCTTGTAGGCGTCGTTCAGCTCGGTGAAGCGCTGAAACTCATCGCTCGAGCATTGGTGAATACCGGCGCCGGCCTGTTCGTTCGTGCTGGCTTCGGTCAGTTGGCCCTGGACGGCGGCTTTACCGGCCAGGTCCGGGTGAGCGTTGATCAGCGCCAGTTGGCTGGCGTGGTCGGCGCTCAACAGGATGTCGCTCATGCGCTGGTGCAGGGTTTCGATCTCGTCGATCGAGACATCCTGGCCCAAGTCAAAGGCCTTTTCGGCGACCCATGGCGAATGTTCGTAAATGTCAGCGAAGGCTTTGACGAACGCTTCGCGGCTCAAGGTCGAGGGCTTGAGGGTTTGGAAGGCGGTCATTTCGAAGCCTCCGGATACGGATGGGTTTGCTGCCAGTGGCGAGCGATGTCGACACGACGGCTGAACCAGACGTGTTCATGGCCTTTGACGTATTCGAGGAAGCGCTTGAGTGAGGCCAGGCGGGCAGGGCGGCCGATCAACCGGCAGTGCAGCCCAATGGAGAGCATCTTCGGCGCCTCGGCGCCTTCGGCATACAGCACGTCGAAGGCGTCCTTGAGGTATTGGAAGAAATCGTCGCCCTTGTTGAAACCCTGCACCTGGGTGAAGCGCATGTCGTTGGTGTCGAGGGTGTAGGGGATCACCAGGTGCGGCTTGCCGTTGGGTGTGTTCGGTTCCCAGTAGGGCAGGTCGTCGTCGTAGGTGTCGCTGTCATAGAGAAAACCGCCTTCCTCCATGACCAGCCGGCGGGTATTGGGGCCGGTGCGACCGGTGTACCAACCCAGCGGACGCTCGCCAGTGATTTCGGTGAGGATGCGGATCGCTTCGAGCATGTGCTCGCGCTCCTGGGCCTCATCCATGTATTGGTAGTCGATCCAGCGATAGCCGTGGCTGCAGATTTCGTGACCGGCGGCAACCATGGCGCGGATCACGTCCGGATGGCGCTGGGCGGCCATGGCCACGGCGAAAATGGTCAGCGGGATATCGAATTCCTTGAACAACTTGAGGACCCGCCAGACCCCGGCGCGGCTGCCATACTCGTACAGCGATTCCATGCTCATGTTGCGCTCGCCCTGCAGCGGTTGCGCCGCGACCATCTCCGAGAGGAACGCCTCGGCTTCCTTGTCGCCATGCAGGATGTTGCGCTCGCCGCCTTCTTCGTAATTGAGCACGAAGGACAGGGCGATGCGGGCATTGCCCGGCCACTGGGGATGGGGAGGGTTACTGCCGTAACCGATCAGGTCGCGTGGGTAGTCAGCGCTCACTGCAGTTTTCCTTCTTGTTCGAACCATGTGGGTGGCGCCCTGGCGATGGATCATAGGCTGGCGTCACGACGATGGAGTGATTGTATACAACTTTATGTGCGATTTGTAAGCCTGATTTTTTGCATTTTTCACCGCTGTCCCCGGTTTGTCTACACTGCAAGAAACCTGCCCATCTGGTCAATTAATGGCTGGAAGAATGGCGTATCCGTTGGTGTAGCTTAAGATTGGGCAGAAGCCTTTGTCGGAACGCGCGTGGACTAAATATCTGTTTTTTATTGTGTACAATTTTCTTTTAAAATGTCTTAATTCATTCATTGCCGTGGCGTTTCGTGCTCCGAAACGGTGCGGCCTGTCTTTCAACTGATTCAGGAGGCGTCGGGCCGGACTGCACAGCAGCGAGGCGCGCACAATCAATGGGACGTTTGACTACTCACGTTTTGGATGCTGCACACGGCTGCCCGGGCAGCTCGATCAAGGTCGAGTTGTACCGTGTGGAAGGTTCGCAACTGCAGCTGGTCGCCAGCGCGCTGACCAACAGCGACGGTCGCTGCGACGCACCGCTGCTGCAAGGGGATGACTACCGTTCGGGCGTCTATCAGATTCAATTCCATGCCGGCGATTACTACCGCGCCCGTGGTGTCCAGTTGTCCGACCCGGCGTTCCTGGATGTGGTGGTGCTGCGCTTCGGCATTTCGGCCGAGCAGGATCATTACCACGTGCCGCTGCTGATTTCGCCTTACGCCTATTCAACCTATCGAGGCAGTTGACCCCCAAGCGGCTGCCTTGTCCTGGAAGCGACTGCGCATGGCGCTTCTTTGGTTTTTTGCCCGCTCACACTGCGGGCTTTTTTTTGTCCGTGGATATGTGGCGTCTTGGAGAGCCTCATCGCGAGCAGGCTCGCTCCCACAGTTATCCTCGGTGAACACAAAATGTGTTTTCGACGAAGGTCCTTGTGGGAGCGAGCCTGCTCGCGATGCTTTTGGCGCTTAGCGGCTCAACAAGGACGCCGCCCCCGCACCGCCAAACAACCCGGCACTGATCCGGTTGAACCAACCCTGGCCGTTACCCGTACGCAGATACCGCGCCGCACCGTGGGCGCCGAAGCCGTAGGCCAGCTTGCACAGCAGGTCGAGTACGGTCCAGGTGGCGATCATGATCAGCAGTTGTGGCAGGAACGCTTGTTCGGCGCTCAAGAATTGCGGCAGGAAAGCGGCGAAGAACAGGATGTCTTTCGGGTTGCTGGCGCCCAACACGAACGCCCGGCCAAAGAGGGCGCGAAAGCGCGGGACGGCGGCGGCCTGAGGCACCTCGGCGCCTTGGGACGGTTGGCGTGATTGCTGCCAGCTCTGCCAGGCCAGGTAAAACAGGTACAGGGCACCGACAATTTTCAGGGCACTGAACAACTGCTCCGACGCCATCAACAACGCACCGAGCCCCAGCGCCGAAGCGCTCAGCAGGCAGATCGACGCGATCACCCCACCCAGGAACGCCGGATACGAGCGGCGCAGGCCGTAGTTCAGGCTATTGCCGATCATCAACAACGACAACGGACCGGGGATGAGGATCACCACCAAGGCGGCACCGCTGAACAACAGCCAGGTTTCCAGATTCATTGCTTTGCTCCTGATGTACAAAAGCCTCACTCAAGGGGTGAGGCGGGTGGATATGTTGTCGCTTACAAGAAGATGAACTTGGCGATGAAGATCGCGCAGAGCACCCACAGGCTGACGGAGATTTCCTTGTGTTTACCGGTGCCGGCCTTGAGCACCACATAGGTGATGAAACCCAGGGCGATACCGTCGGCGACCGAGAACGTCAGGGGCATCATGATGGCCGTGACAATGGCCGGGATGCTGTCGGTCGCCTCGTCCCATTCGATGTGGGCCATGCCGCCCATCATCAGCATGGCAACGTAGATCAAGGCCCCGGCCGTGGCGTAGGCCGGGATCATCCCGGCCAGCGGTGCGAAGAACATGGCGGCAATAAATAGCACACCGACGGTCACGGCGGTAAGCCCCGTCCGGCCACCTGCCGCCACACCAGCGGCGCTTTCCACGTAGCTGGTCACCGGCGGCACGCCGACCATGGCGCCAAATACGCTGGAGGCACTGTCGGCTTTCAAGGCGCGGGACAGGTTCTCGATCTTGCCATCGGCTTTCACCAGGCCAGCGCGCTGGGCAACGCCCATCAGGGTGCCGGCGGTGTCGAACATGTGCACGAACAGGAAGGCCAGCACCACGCTGATCATGCTGACGTTGAACACACCGGCCACGTCCATCGCCATCCAGGTCGGGGCGAGGCTCGGAGGGGTCGACATGACGCCGTTGTACTGCACCAACCCCAGGCCCCAACCGGCCAGGGTCACGGCGATGATACTGATCAGGATCGCGCCGAACACGCGGTGATAACTGAGCACGGCGATCATCAGGAAGCACACCGCGGCCAGCAGCGGCCCGGGTTCACGCAACGAGCCGAGCTTGATCAGGGTGGCGGGGCTGTCGACGATGATCCCGGCGGTTTTCAGGCCGATCAGCCCGAGGAACAACCCGACCCCCGCGCCCATGGCGAACCGCAGGCTCACCGGAATGCTGTTGAGCAGCCACTCACGGACTCGTGACAGGGTCAGAACCATGAACAGCACACCGGAGATAAACACCGCGCCCAATGCGGTTTCCCAGTTGTAGCCCATGGTGCCGACCACGGTGTAGGTGAAAAAGGCGTTCAAGCCCATGCCTGGCGCCAGGCCCACTGGCCAGTTGGCGTACAGGCCCATCAGCAGGCAACCCAGGGCCGCGGCGATGCAGGTGGCGACGAATGCGGCGCCGTGATCGATGCCGGCGTCGGCCATGATGTTGGGGTTGACGAAGATGATGTAGGCCATGGTGATGAAGGTCGTCAGGCCGGCAATCAGCTCGGTCTTCACCGTGGTGCCGTGCAAGCTAAGTTTGAAGAGGCGTTCCAGCCAGCCACTGCGTAGTGGCGGCGAGAGGTCCAGCGTCTGGGCTTCGGGTTTGCGGCTTTCCACAGCGAGTACTCCTCAAGAGTCTTATTGTTATTTCCAGCACCGCACACGCCCTGGGGGTGGCTGCGATGCGCTGAGGCAGGTAAGGCTGGCGAAGTATGTTGACCTGTTGGTCAGGAACTCGCACGAAGCGAATTATGCTTTTGTATACAAATAAAGCAAATAATGTTTTCTATGTTGTCGACGAAATGTCGGGCGATAGGGGTATATCGACCTTGAGGGCGCTATCGCGAGCAAGCTTTGCTCCCACGGCGGGCGTCCACACCCTCTGTGGGAACAGTTTTGCTTCCAGCAGGTGTCCGCTGAGACCCTCTGTGGGAGCAAGGCTTGCCCGCGATGGCGATAGACCGGGCAATACACAGCTTGCAGAGGAAACTCAGTCGACAGCCACCTGACCCTTCCCAAGTGCCAGGTTCACCGCCAGCCACCCATCCACCGCCGCTTCCCCGGCCTCGGCAAACACCCGCTCCAGCAATTTCACCTGCTCACGCCGCAACGCCTGCTCGAAGCGTTCGCCCTCGGCGCTCAGTTCCAGCAGCCGCTTGCGCTTGTCGGTCTCGGACGCGACGCTGTTCACCAGGTGCATTTCCATCAGCTGCCGCAACGGCATGTTCAGCGCCTGCTTGCTCACCCCAAGCAATGCCAGCAATTCCTTCACGCTCAATGACGGGTAGCGGGCGATAAAAAAGACGATGCGCTGGTGCACCCGGCTCAACCCGCGGCGCTCGAGCATTTCATCGGCCTTGGCGGTGAACGCCTGGTAACCGAAGAAAAACGCTTCCATGGCCATCTGTTGGGAAGTCGGGTTTTTAAGGTCAAGCATATTGACGTATCCAGAGAAGGCGGAGTAATTTCGGTCAATCAGTTTGACTCATTCCTCCCGTGCCTCGCTACAGGTGACCTCCATGGCTTTTTCCGAACGTGTCTCGCGCCTCAAAAGTTCTTTGATTCGAGAAATCCTCGCGGCGGCGCAGCGCCCTGAAGTGATGTCGTTCGCCGGCGGCCTGCCGGCCGAAGCCATGCTGCCGAAAGTGGAATGGGCGGCCATGCCGTTGTCCATGGGCCAGTACGGCATGAGCGAAGGCGAGCCCGCCCTGCGCGAAGCCCTGGCGGCCCAGGCGCGGGCGCTGGGTGTGGCCTGTGAGGCGAGTCAGGTGCTGGTGGTCAGCGGCTCCCAACAAACCCTCGACCTGGCGGCCAAGCTGCACATCGACGTCGGCACGCAAGTGATGCTTGAAGCGCCGACGTATCTGGCGGCGTTGCAGATTTTCCAGCTGTTCGGCGCCGACTGCATCACCGTGCCCCTGGAGGCCGACGGCCCTGACCTGAAACAGCTGCGGGCCCGGCTGGAGCAGCATCGGCCTGCGTTCATCTACCTGATTCCGACGTTCCAGAACCCCTCGGCGGTGCGCTACAGCGAAGCCAAGCGCGATGCGGTGGCGGCGCTGTTGGACGAGTTTGGCGTGACCCTGATCGAGGACGAACCCTACCGCGAGCTGACGTTCGATGGCGGCAGTGCCACGCCGATTGTCAGTCGCTTGAAGAAGGCCAGCTGGATCTACACCGGCACCGTGTCGAAAACCCTGTTGCCGGGGCTACGGGTGGGCTACCTGATCGCCAGCCCGGATTTGTTCCCGCACCTGCTGCGACTCAAGCAGTCGGCGGATTTGCACACTAATCGCATCGGTCAGTGGCAGGCGCTGCAATGGATCGGCACCGAGCAGTACCGCAGCCATTTGAGTGAGTTGAGGGATTTCTATCGGGACCGTCGCGACCGCTTCCAGGCGGCGTTGCAAAAGCATTTCTCTGATATCGCGGACTGGAACGTGCCCCAGGGCGGGTTGTTTTTCTGGCTGACCCTCAGGCAGCCGCTGGACACCCGCACCTTGCTCGCCGCCGCGCTGGCGGCCGACGTTGCGTTCATGCCGGGGGAGCCGTTCTTTCCGGAGCCGGACCAGCATCCGGGGCACTTGCGCTTGAACTTCAGCCACATCGACCCGGCGCGGTTGGATGAAGGGCTCAAGCGGTTGGCGGGGGTGGTGCGGGAGGCGTTGGCTGCAAAAGCAGCCTGACTTATGTGGTGACTGGACTGGCCCCATCGCGAGCAAGCTTTGCTCCCACAGGGACAGTGGTGAATACAAATCCAGTGTTCACCAAGGCCCCCTGTGGGAGCCGAGCTTGCTCGCGATGAGGCCAGTCGTCACACCAGAAAACTATCAGGCTGCCGAGAACCGCTTATCCAGATACTCAATGATCACCTTGGACTCATACATCCAGGTGGTCTCGCCATTCTCTTCAATACGCAGGCACGGCACTTTGATCCGGCCGCCTTGCTCCAGCAGCGTCTGGCGATCCTGCTCATTGTTTTTCGCATCGCGCAGAGCCACCGGCACATTGAGGCGGCGCAGGGTGCGGCGGGTCTTCACGCAGAACGGGCAGGCGTGGAACTGATACAGCGTCAGGCTGCGAGCGGCCTGCTCGACCTGCGCCTGGGCCTCGGCCGGGCGCTTTTGCTTGCCCGGGCGGGTGATGAAGTCGATGAAGATGATGAGCTGGCCCAAGCCAACTCGAAGCGCTTTGACGATCACGGTATTAAGCCTCGCGGCAGGGAAGAAGAGGGCGCGCAGCTTACCTGATTTTTCACAGGCGAAAAAAAACCGGCGATCAATGCCGGTTTTCTTCATGCGACGGATTACTTGATGAGGCTGAGGAATTCGCTGCGAGTGGCGGCGTTTTCCCGGAACTCGCCGAGCATCACCGAGGTGATCATCGAGGAATTCTGCTTTTCCACGCCGCGCATCATCATGCACATGTGCTTGGCCTCGATCACCACCGCTACGCCGAGGGCGCCAGTCACTTGCTGGACCGCATCGGCGATCTGGCGGCTGAGGTTTTCCTGGATCTGCAGGCGACGCGCATACATGTCGACGATGCGCGCGACTTTCGACAGCCCCAGCACCTTGCCGCTCGGGATGTAGGCCACGTGAGCCTTGCCGATGAAAGGCAGCAGGTGATGTTCGCACAACGAGTACAACTCGATGTCCTTGACCAGCACCATCTCGCTGTTGTCGGAGCTGAACAAGGCACCGTTGGTGACTTCTTCCAGGGTCTGTTCATAACCGCGGCAGAGGTACTGCATGGCCTTGGCAGCACGCTTGGGCGTGTCGAGCAGGCCCTCGCGGGAAACGTCCTCGCCCAGTTGGCCGAGAATCGCGGTGTAATTCTGTTCCAGAGACATGAAACTACCTGTGGGATTTTACGCAAAGGGCAAGGGTACGGTGGCGGACACGGCGCTGCAAGCTCGGCAAGCGAGGGCTATTCGTCGCGGCCTTCCATCATGGTGCGCTTGAGCATCACGTAGACCGCCCCGGCGCCGCCGTGTTTTGCCTGGCAGGAGGTGAAGCCCAGCACTTGCGGGTGCTGGCGCAGCCAGGTGTTGACGTGGCTCTTGATCATCGGCCGCTTGCCGTCCAGGCGCACGGCTTTGCCATGGGTGACGCGCACGCAGCGGATTTCGAACTTGGTGGCTTCGGCCAGGAATGCCCACAGGGTTTCCCGGGCCTTTTCGACGCTCATGCCGTGCAGGTCGAGGCTGCCTTCGAAGGGGATCTGGCCGACCTTCAGCTTGCGCATCTGGCTTTCCTGGACACCGTCGCGTGCCCACATCAACTCGTCTTCCGGCCCGACGTCGATCACGAACTGATCGGACAAGCCATCCACGGTCGTGGCGTCGGTACGCACGGTGGCGGCCTGGCGCAGCTTGGCGATTTGCGCGCGATCGGCCTTGGGCTTGCCGGTCTCGGCGCGGTCGTGCTTGATCGGTTTTACGCCCTGGATCGCACTTTTGAACAGGGAAAAGTCATCGTCTTGCATGTCAGCCTCCGCGAAGCCGGCCAGTTTACCCAACTCTGGCGGGATCAGGCGCGACAAAACGTCGGATGGCGGGTCAGTCGTGCTTTTTCATCAGGTGTGGAGCCATGGCCAGCTCCAGGGATTGGCGGGCGCGACGGCGGCAGCGGCGCCAGAGCCAAACGCCCAGCAACAGCACGAAAAGCCCGACCGCCAGGATGATTGCCGAACCCATTGGTGTGGCATTCAACTCGCCCAGTGCGGGCGGGCGGCCCAGCAGGCTGGCGGCACCGGCCATGGCCAGCAGTACACCGAGTGTTGCCAATAGCGCAGCGATCGCCGCGCCAAAACGAAACCGCCAGTTGCTCGGGCCCTTGGGCCGCAAGCGACGTGCGTCAAAACCATCGGATAACTTCATTCCGACCTTCCTCAATGGGTATCGGCCCTTCGACCGGAAGATGTTCGGGTTGTTCCTGATACTCCGGTAATTGCGGCAAATGAGAGGCTTTTGCGGATGAGCGGCGTCACGGGCCGCTCATCGAAGGACATCAGATGAAGTCACGGGTCAACGCCAGGGTGGCGAAGTTGTCCGCCATGATCGCCATTTCGGTCTGCTGAACGTGTTCGGCGCTGAGGACGCCGCCCTTGTACGGCAGGTCGCGGGTGGCGCAGGCGTCTTCCACCAGGGTACAGCGAAAGCCCAGGTTCTTGGCGGCGCGCACGGTGGTGCTGACGCTGGAATGGCTCATGAACCCGCACACGATCAGGTCCAGGGGGCCGAAGTCTTCCAGGCGCTTTTTCAGTTCGGTGCCGTGGAACGCGCTGGGCAGCAGCTTTTCGACCACGGTTTCGTCGCCCTGGGGTTCGAGGCCGGGAATGAACTCCCCGCGCTCGCCTTGCGGATCGAACAGCCCGCCATGGGTGCCCAGGTGGCGCACATGCACGATCGGCCGACCGGCTGTACGGGCCGCACCGAGCAATTGCTTGATGTTCGCGACGGCTGCATCCATGCCGCTCAAGGCCAGGGGGCCTGCGAGGTATTCTTTCTGGGCATCGATGATGATCAGGGTCGCTTGACTCAGATTGGCCGCTGCATAACCACGGCCGCTGAGTTGAAACATCGTTTTTGGAACGGACATTCTGGGGCTCCTTCGAGTGGGGCTTTTGCGACATTGTCCTCTGGCTGAGCGGTTCTGTGAATCGCTTCCATCGCAAGGGCCGCCGTTGCTGGCCTACAGCCTTGTCAAGATGCTCGTCTTGTTCAATAGGCGGATCAAAAAACGGATAATTCCTACGATTGGTCCGGGGTTTTTCGTTCGTCATCGGGGCGTGTTTGGGTGGGGCCGCGTTTGGCTGGTAGACTCGCCCGTCGATTTTTCTGGAGTTTGCCGCCGTGATCACTTCCCGTCTCCGTACCCTGCGCGACCATATCCGTTGGGCCGTCAGCCGTTTCCATGGGGAGGATCTGTTTTTCGGCCATGGCACCGACAATGCGTGGGATGAAGCCCGGCAACTGGTGCTGGGCGCATTGCACCTGCCATGGGAAATTGCCGACAGCTACCTGGACTGCCGCCTTGAAGACGAAGAGCTGGTTCATGTGCAGCGCCTGCTGCGTCGGCGTATCACAGAGCGGGTGCCAACCGCCTATTTGTTGGGCGAGGCCTGGTTCTGTGGGATGTCGTTCATCGTCGACGAACGCGTGCTCATTCCGCGCTCGCCCATCGGCGAGCTGATCGAAAAGCGTTTCGAGCCTTGGTTGGGCCAGGAACCCGCGCGGATTCTTGATCTGTGCACCGGTTCCGGCTGCATCGGCATTGCCTGTGCCTATGAGTTCCCGGAGGCCGAGGTGGTGCTGGCCGACCTGTCGTTCGAAGCGCTGGAAGTGGCCAACCAGAACATTGAGCGCCATGGCGTCGATGAGCGCGTGTTCACGGTCCAGGGCGATGGCTTCGAAGGTCTGCCGGGGCAACGTTTCGACTTGATCGTGTCGAACCCGCCCTACGTCGATGCGGAAGATTTCGCCGACATGCCACAGGAATACCTGCACGAGCCGGAACTGGGCCTGGCCTGTGGCGATGACGGCTTGAACCTGGTGCGCCGGATGCTGGCCGAGGCGGCCGATCATCTGACCGAGAAGGGATTGTTGATTGTCGAGGTGGGCAACAGCCAGGTGCACGTCGAGGCGCTGTACCCGGAAGTCGATTTCGCCTGGCTCGACTTCGAACGTGGCGGCCATGGCGTGTTCATGCTCAGTGCCGAGCAATGCCGCCAGCACCAGGGGTTGTTTGCTTCGCGGGTTTGACCCGAGTGACCTGACGGAACTGTCCTTGTGGCGAGGGGATTTATCCCCGCTGGGCTGCGCAGCAGCCCCCGGCTGTTGTCTTGACCCACCACAGTGGCAGATTTAGGGGCGCTTCGCACCCCAGCGGGGATAAATCCCCTCGCCACAGGGTTATGTGTCAAGCAGCCAGCAATCAGTGCCGCGTCGCAATCCAGATCAGCAACCCCGCCTGGAACATGGCGAAGGCCACCAGGCAGGTGATGGTGAAGCGCAAGCCAGTGTCTTCGCGCTTGAACTTGTTGACCTTCTCTTCCTGCTGCTTGAGTTTGACTTCCTGTTCCGCCAGGTTCTGCTCGGCTTGTTGCAGCATCTGCGCCGCTTCAAGGATTTCCACGAACTGCAGCTTCTCGGTGTTCCAGTCCCCCAGCAGATCGCCAACGTGGGTTGGCTTGACGCTGCCCTTGAGGTGCTGGGCGTCGGCGTAGACCACCTCAAAGCCTTGGGCCTTGAGAAAGCGGTCGCGGCGCAGGCGAGTGTCTTCGTTCAGGGCGTCCTTGTTATCCAGGTCGGTGCCGTCTACCCGGTAGGCCGACCAGCGTTTCTTGGCCCAGGTAATGCCCTGGGCCGCGAGGAAACGGCCGATGCCACGGTTAAACGGCTCGACTTGCAGGTTGTCCGGGGAAAAAAACAGGCGTTTCTCGACGTGGTCGGCCCAGACGTCCAAGTGATTCTGTTCCTTGCGCACGCGCTGGTTCGGCAACAGGATGCTCATGCGCAGCAGGCTGCGTTCCTTGCTGTGGCGCTCGGCATAGCTGAACTCGACAAACCGCAATGGCCGCGCACCGGTGGCGCGGTCGGTCTTGAGCGGCGCGAGCCGGAGCATTTTGTGATGCTCGGCATGCACGTCGGCCCACGGCAGCTCCACCGCAGACGAGGCGGGGGCTTCGGCGGCGGTGTCGGGGGAAGCTTGAGTTTCAGTCATAACGGCAAAATCCTGTCCAGGCCGGCTGGTCGGCAGCCATAGCGCTATCCGACACCGGGCTATCGGCCGTTTTTGCCAGTCCTGAAGCTAAATCGACTAAAACCGCCTAACGCGCGGCTAACGAGTCAATAAAACGCAGAATTCGCGCACCGAGCTCGGCCGCCAGGGGCAGGTTGGGATCCTTGTAGGAGGCCAGTTGCCGTTTCACGTCGTTGGGCACGATGCGCATCACGTGATTCATGCCCTCGATCAGCGCCAATTCAGCGTCGGGCTTGGCGGCTTTCAGCTGCCTGGCGTCATCGACGCTGACCTGGATATCGTTGCTGCCCTGGATAATCAAGGCCGGCATCTTCAACGCCGCGAAGGCCCGGGCCGGGTCCTGGCGGAACAACGAGATCAGGTAGGGCTGTACGCTGGGGCGGAAAATGACCTGCAGTTGCGCCGGCACGTTGTCGTCGAGTCGACCGGTCTTGAGGTTGTCGAGCAGTTCGTTGCTGCGCAACATCAGCGGCGGTGGCAGGCGGTTGCTCAGTTGTTGGCGCAGCACCTGGTCGATCGGCCGGGCACTGCCAGACAGCGAAATCACCGCCGCTGCATTGGCCTGGGGCGCGGCGAGGCTGGCGATCAACGCGCCTTCACTGTGGCCCAGCAGGATCAACGGGCCCAGTCGCGAATCGGCGGCGAGCTTGCGGCTCCAGGCCACGGCATCGGCCACATAGGCCTCGACGCTCAGGTTGCGCTCGTCCGGTGTCGCCGCGAGGCTGGCGGCCACGCCGCGTTTGTCATAGCGCACGCTGGCGATGTTGTGTTTGGCCAGGATCCAGGCCAGGCGCTTGAGGCTGTCGTTGCGCCCGCCCTCGGGGTTGTTGCCGTCGCGATCCGTAGGACCTGACCCGGAAATGATCAGGACAACCGGCACCGGTGTGTCGGACTTGGGCAGTAGCAACGAGCCGAAAAGCTCACCACTGCCGGTGTCGAGGCTGATCGGGCGTTGCAGCACCGTGGCCTGGGCCAGGCTGCAAAACAGGCCGGTGAACAAGGTAAGGCTTAAGGCAAGCAGCTTTAACATCATCACGCCATTAGTTGCGAAGGTGCCGGTTGGACTGGTGGCCGCCGATAAGGTTCGAGGATGAACTACGCGGGGAGCCTGCGTATACTGGCGCGCATTACGAATCCAAGGTTGAGTCTCTCAGCGATTTCACGGAGCACCCTGCATGTCCGGCAATACCTACGGCAAGCTGTTCACTGTCACCACCGCGGGCGAAAGCCATGGCCCGGCGTTGGTCGCCATTGTCGACGGCTGCCCGCCGGGCCTGGAGATTTCCCTGGACGACCTGCAACGTGACCTGGACCGGCGCAAGCCCGGCACCAGCCGCCACACCACCCAGCGCCAGGAAGCCGATGAAGTCGAAATTCTCTCCGGCGTGTTCGAAGGGCGCACCACCGGCTGCGCCATCGGCCTGTTGATTCGCAACACCGACCAGAAGTCCAAGGACTACTCGGCCATCAAGGACCTGTTCCGCCCGGCCCACGCCGACTACACCTACCACCACAAATACGGTGAGCGCGACTACCGTGGCGGCGGTCGCAGCTCGGCGCGGGAAACCGCCATGCGTGTGGCAGCCGGGGCGATTGCCAAGAAGTACCTGGCCAGCCAGGGCATCGTCATCCGTGGCTACATGAGCCAGCTGGGCCCCATCGAAATCCCGTTCAAGACCTGGGAGTCGGTGGAGCAGAACGCCTTCTTCTGCCCCGACCCGGACAAGGTGCCGGAACTCGAGGCCTACATGGACCAACTGCGCCGGGACCAGGATTCGGTCGGCGCGAAGATCACCGTGGTCGCCGAAGGGGTGATGCCGGGCCTTGGCGAGCCGATCTTCGACCGCCTCGACGCCGAGCTGGCCCACGCGCTGATGAGCATCAACGCGGTGAAAGGCGTGGAGATCGGCGCCGGTTTCGCCTGTGTCGCCCAGCGCGGCACCGAGCACCGTGACGAACTGACCCCGCAAGGTTTCCTGAGCAACAATGCCGGCGGCATCCTCGGCGGCATCTCCTCGGGCCAGCCGATCGTGGCGCACCTGGCCTTGAAGCCGACGTCCAGCATCACCACGCCGGGCCGCTCCATCGACATCCATGGCAACCCGGTGGACGTCATCACCAAAGGCCGTCATGACCCGTGCGTCGGCATCCGTGCCACGCCCATCGCCGAGGCGATGATGGCGATCGTGCTGATGGATCACCTGCTGCGTCATCGCGGCCAGAACGCCGACGTTCGCGTCAGCACCCCGGTGCTGGGGCAGCTTTGATGGTTGGCCTGCCGACCGCCGTGGCCTGACGGCCGTGGCGGCACTGCCGTACTGGCGGCTCTCCAGTTTCTATCTGTTCTATTTCGCGCTGCTCGGTTCGACGGCGCCGTTCCTGGCGCTGTATTTCGATCACCTGGGGTTCAACGCGGCGCGCATCGGCGAGCTGGTGGCCATCCCGATGCTGATGCGCTGCGTGGCGCCGAACATCTGGGGCTGGCTGGGGGATTACACCGGCCGGCGCCTGGCGATCGTGCGTTTCGGCGCGATCTGCACGCTGCTGGCCTTCTCGCTGATCTTCATCGATAAAAGCTACGCCTGGCTGGCGATGGTCATGGCGCTGCATGCGTTCTTCTGGCACGCGGTGTTGCCGCAGTTCGAAGTCATTACCCTGGCCCATCTGGGTGGGCAGGCCTCGCGCTACAGCCAGATCCGTCTATGGGGTTCCATCGGTTTCATCATCACCGTGGTGGTGCTCGGCCGCTTGTTCGAATGGCTGAGCCTGGACATCTACCCGGTGGCGCTGGTGTTGATCATGGCCGGCATCGTGCTCGCCAGCTTCTGGGTGCCCAACGCCCAGCCACTGCAGGGGCCGCGCATTTCGGGGGAGGGCTTCCTGCGGCAACTGCGCAACCCTGGCGTGCTGGCGTTCTATACCTGTGTGGGCCTGATGCAGGTGAGCCACGGGCCGTATTACACCTTCCTGACCTTGCACCTCGAACACCTGGGCTACAGCCGCGGGTTGATCGGCCTGCTCTGGGCCCTTGGCGTGGTGGCGGAAGTTTTGGTCTTCCTGCTGATGAGCCGGATCCTGACGCGGTTTTCCGTGCGCCGGGTGCTGCTGGCGAGCTTCCTGCTGGCGGCGTTGCGCTGGTTGTTGTTGGGTTCGCTGGCCGAGTTTCTCTGGGTATTGTTGTTCGCCCAGGTGCTGCACGCGGCGACCTTCGGCAGCTTTCACGCCGCTGCCATCCATTTCGTGCAACGCAGCTTCGGGCCTCGCCAGCAAGGCCAGGGGCAGGCGCTGTATGCGGCGCTGGCCGGCACGGGCGGGGCCTTGGGCGCGTTGTATTCCGGCTATAGCTGGAACACCTTGGGTGCCAGTTGGACGTTCAGTCTCGCCAGCCTCGCGGCTTTCGCGGCAGCCGTTATCATTGCCACACGTATGCAAGAGGACCGGCCATGAGCCTTCGAACCGTTAATTTTCTGGAGCCATTGTCATGAGCAGCCTGTCCGTCTATCACGTCTCGAGCCCTGATATTCCGAACAAGGTGTTGACCCACTTTGAGGACATTGCCGCGACCCTGGCTGAACAAGGTATTCACTTTGCCCGTTGGGAAGCGGCGGTGAAAATCCAGCCGGGTGCCAGTGAGGAAGAGATCATTGCGGCTTACCAGGCTCAGATCGATGGGTTGATGACTGAGCGCGGTTATGTGGCGGTCGATGTCGTCAGTGTCAGCAGTGATCAGCCGGAACAGGCTGGGGAGCTCGATGAGTATCGCCATAGTCAGGATGAAGTGCGATTTTTCGTTGCTGGTCGTGGCTTGTTTAACCTGCACGTTGGGGATTATGTCTATGCGGTGCTGTGTGAAAGGAGCGACTTGATAACGGTGCCTGCTGGTATGCCGCATTGGTTTGACAGGGGGGAGCGGCCGCATTTCGTTACGATTCGTTTGTCTGGTGATTTGCAGGGGTTGGTTGCGGAGCTTACTGGGGATGATATTGCTCGGCGGTTTCCTCGTTTGGAGGATTGACCTGCGTTCTTAGGGGGGGTGTATATCCGTTATTTCGGTAACGGCGGCTTATGGTTCCGCCCTGACGGCGGGTCACTTTTGGAAGAGCGCCAAAAGTAACCAAAAGCGCTTTGCCCCACCACTCGGTGCCTCGCTTAGGCTCGGCATGCCCTCACTCCGGCATTGCTCCGTGGGCCCGCCGCGAAGGGCCATCCATGGCCCAGCGCGGCTATCCCGGCATCCATGCCGGGTTGCCC